>NZ_JBHYGR010000255.1:0-4563 GCF_042738155.1 Kitasatospora sp. NPDC059088
GGCCGCGCGGGGGGGGGGCGGGGCGGGGGGCGGGGGGGGGGGGGGGGGGGGGGGGGCCGCCGCCGGGGCGGCGCGCGCGCGCGCGCCCCGCCCCCCGCGCCCCCCCCCCCCCCCGGCCTGCCTCGTTGGTCCGGTGGGTCGGAGCCAGCCTCTGTGGGCGGCTTTGATCCCGGCTTCGAAGCGGCTGGCGGCGCCCAGGCGTTCCATGATCGAGGCCATGTGGCGGCCGATGGCGCGTGAGGAGACGCCGAGGCGCTGGCCCGCCGCGTCGTCGGTGATGCCGGAGCTGATCGCCGGCAACTGGTGAACCGGGCGGCCGGGGGAGTTGGGCCGGGGTGGGTCAGTGGCAGAGGGCTGTGTCCAGGGCGGTGGACATGTGGTGGGCGGCGTCGTCGGAGGGGACGGTGGTGACGGTGATGTTGGCGGCGCGGCCGTCGTCGGTGACGGCGCCGCGGGAGCGGTAGCCGACGATGGTGCCGCCGTGGCCCCAGGCCAGGCCGCCGCAGGAGAGGGGGCGGCTCTGGAGGCCGAGGCCGTAGCGGACGCCCGGGCCGAGGGGGTCGGCGGGGACGGTGGTGCGCATCTGGGCGAGTTGGGCCGGGGGGAGGAGGCGGCCGGCGAGGAGGGCGGTGAAGAAGGTGTTGAGGTCGGTGTTGGTGGAGACGATCGCTCCGGCCGCCCAGGCCATGGAGGTGTCCATGTCGGTGTAGTCGACCGGGGGCGCGTCCGGCAGGCTGAGGTAGCCGTGGGGGTGGGCCTCGTGGACGGTGGTGTCGCCGGGGGTGGGGAAGTAGGTGTGGCGCAGGCCGATGCGGTCGATGACGCGCTTGGTGATCTCCTCGCCGACGGGTCGTCCGGTGACCTTCTGGACGAGGAGCCCGGCGACCAGGTAGTTGGTGTTGTTGTACTCGAAGCTGGTGCCCGGAGCGAAGTGGGCCTTCTGGGCGAGGGCGCCGTCGAGGAGCTCGCGGGGCTCGAAGTAGCGGAACTGGATGGGGATGAAGTCCGCGAGGGCCGGGGCGGCCATGTACTCGGGCAGGCCGCTGGTGTGCTGGAGCAACTGCCGGACGGTGATGGTGTGTCCGTCGATGCCGTCGCCGCGGAGCAGGCCCGGGAGGTAGGTCTCGACGGGCTCGTCGAGGCCGATCTTCCCCTCGGCGACGAGTTGGAGGACGACGACGGCGGTGAAGGTCTTGGTGTTGCTGCCGGCGCGGATCTGGCCGTCGACGGGGGGCTTGGCGCCGGTGGCGAGGTTGCCGACGCCGGCGGTGTAGGTGCGGGTGCGGCCGTCGCGGCCCTTGACGGAGGCGAGTGCGGCGGGCAGGCCGTCGTCCTTGACCAGGGCGTTGAGGCTCTGCTGGACGGTGTCCGGCTTGCCGCTCGCGAAGGCCGCGCTGGGTGCCAGCGCGCCGGCCGCCAGGGCGCCGGCGGCCACGGCCGTCACGACCGCGATCGTCCGGTGCCGGCCGGGTCGGTGTCGGCCGGGTCGACGGGAAGGTGGGACGTGGCTGTGCTGGATGTGCTCGTTCACTGGGGAACTCCTCTGCCGAAGGGGGGAATTGCCGGGTGTGCGAGGTCAGCGGCAGAGGGCCGCGTCGACCGTGGCCTCGATGTGCTTCCCGGCCTCGTCGCCCGGGATCGCCGTCACCGCGATGTTGAAGGCGCGGCCGTCGTCGGTGACGCCCCCGGAGGTCCGGTAGCCGGGGATGGTGCCGCCGTGGCCCCAGGCGAGGCCGCCGCAGGGGAGCGGCTTGCTCTGGAGGCCCAGGCCGTAGCGGACGCCCGGGCCGAGGAGTTCGGCGGGGACGGTGGTGCGCATCTGGGCGAGCTGGGCCGCGGGCAGGAGGCGGCCGCCGAGGAGTGCGGAGAAGAACGAGTTGAGGTCGGTGTTGGTGGAGACGATCGCCCCGGCCGCCCAACCCCAGGACGGGTCCAGCTCCGTGTAGTCGCGGAGCGAGCCGTCGGCTTCCCGGTTGTAGCCCTGGGGGTGGGCCTCGTGGACGGTGGTGTCGCCGGGGGTGGGGAAGTAGGTGTGGCGCAGGCCGATGCGGTCGATGACGCGCTTGGTGACCTCCTCGCCGAGCGGCCGCCCGGTGACCTTCTGGATGATCAGGCCGGCCAGCAGGTAGTTGGTGTTGCAGTACTCCCAGCTGGAGCCCGGGGCGAAGTGGGCCTTCTGGGCCAGGGCCGCGTCGAGGAGCTCGCGCGGTTCGTAGTACCGCTTCGGGCTGGTGAGGATGGCGCCCTTGTCCACGTACTCGGGCAGGCCGCTGGTGTGCTGGAGCAGCTGGCGGACGGTGATGGTGTGTCCGTCGATGCCGTCGCCGCGCACCAGGCCCGGGAGGTAGGTCTCGACGGGCTCGTCGAGGCCGACCTTGCCCTCGGCGACGAGTTGGAGGACGACGACGGCGGTGAAGGTCTTGGTGTTGCTGGCGGCGCGCACCTGGCCGTCGACGGGGGGCTTGGCGCCGGTGGCGAGGTTGCCGACGCCGGCGGTGTAGGTGCGGGTGCGGCCGTCGCGGCCCTTGACGGAGGCGAGTGCGGCGGGCAGGCCGTCGTCCTTGACCAGCGAGTTCAGGCTCTGCTGGACGGTGTCCGGCTTGCCGCCCGCGAAGGCCGCGTTCGGTGCCAGTGCGCCGGCCGCCAGGACACCGGCGGCCACGGCGGTCACGACCGCCGCCGCCCGGTGCCGGCCGGGTCGGCGGGAGCGCTGGACGCGGCTGTGCGGTGTGTTCTCGTACACGGAGGAACCCCTCTGAACGGACCGTGCCGGTGATTTCCGGCCTGGGTCAAGAGGACCATTCAGAGGTGGGGGAGTTCGTCCGCGCCCAGGACGAGACCGAACCCGGGAGTCGGCTCCGGGAGGCGCCCCCGGGCAGGACCGTGCTCCTGGCCCGGGGCGGGGACCGGACCACCCGCCGCGATCGGCGGGGGTGGGCCGGCGGCGGTGGATCGGCGGCGGTGGATCAGCGGGGGCGGATCAGCCGGGACGGATCAGTGGGCGTCGGTGAGGATGCTGGGGAGGACCGTGTCCAGGACGCGCTGGAGTTCGAGCCTCAGGTCCGTACCCTTGAGGTCGTCGCGGCGCAGTCGGAACAGGGCGCCGAGGTAGGCGTCGCGCAGGAGGTGGCCGACCTGGAGGGGGTCGGTGCCGGGGCGGATCCGGCCCTTGGCGAGGCCGGCCCGGATCACGTCCGCGAACACCTCGGCGGTGTAGGGGTGTTCGGTGATCGGCAGGCCTGCCCGGACCCAGCACATCAGCATGACCTGGTTGAGTTCGGCCGGCTCCTCGTCGTTGATGTCGACGAGGGCCGTCATGCACCGTGCGAGGGCTCTACTGACGTCCACTTCCGCGAGCGCCTCCTGCTGGAGCTTGTCCTCCAGCCGCTCTCTGCGGCGGTTGCTCCAGGTGGTGATGAGCTCTTCCTTGTGCTGGAAGTGGTTGAAGAAGGTGCCCCGGGCGACGTCGGCGCGTTCGGTGATGTCGTCGATCGTGGTCTGCTCGAACCCCTTCTCGGCGAAGAGGCTCAGGGCGGCCGAGAAGATACGTTCCCTCATCCGCTGCTTGTTGCGCTCCCGGCGGCCCGTCGGGACAAGTGCGACGGAGGCTTCGTCGGCCATGCGTTCTCCTGTGGGGTGAGGGTGTCAGTTCCTGAGGTCCTGCTCCACGGGTGGGGAGCTCCTCGGTCACCGGTACGGCATCCGAACGAGCCCGCGGAGGGCTGGGTCGGCCCTTGCATAACTTATACTAGGATTTAAGTTTAGAGTCACATGCCAGGTTCATGTCGGTCGGGGCCGCGGCGCCGCACACTTTCTGACGGCGAGACGTCAATCACAGTGCAGCGATGGACAGATGGGGCAAACTACAGTCCTACGAGCGACCCTTTCCCGACCCCATCGCCGATCGGAGCCGCACCCATGGGTGAGCAGACCCAGACGCAGACCATGCCGCGCACGGCGGCGATCCCGCCTGAGGTCCTCAGCCGTTTCGCCGACGGCGGCGTGGACCTGGAGGCGATGTTCGCCTCCGGGCACCTCGGCAACCGCATGGGCATCGTGCTGGTCGAGGCCACCGCCGACCGGGTGGTGGCCACCATGCCGGTCGAGGGCAACACCCAGCCCTACGGCCTGCTGCACGGCGGCGCCTCGGCCGTCCTGGCGGAACACGTGGGCTCGATCGGTGCGACCCTCCACGCCGGCCCCGAGCGGGTGGCGGTCGGGGTGGAGCTGAGCTGCACCCACCACCGGGGGATGCGCGAGGGGGTGGTCACCGGCACGGCGACTCCCGTCCACCGCGGCCGCAGCACGGCGACCTACGAGGTCGTCATCACCGACGACCAGGGCCGCCGGGTCTGCACCTCGCGGCTGACCTGTCTGATCCGGGACGTGGCCCCGCGCGGGACGGGCGCGTCGGACTGACGGTCCGTCACCTCGGATCCACCGACTTCGAAGGCGCCGCCCGGCGATCGGGCGGCGGCGTCGGCGTCGTGGGTGGGGCCAACGGGGTGTCGTGCGCAGTCCGCGACCACCCGCGGCCGGCGCCGGGGCGGTGGTGGTCGTTTC
>NZ_JBHYGR010000256.1:0-4323 GCF_042738155.1 Kitasatospora sp. NPDC059088
TCTGGCAGGCCGTCAGCGGCTGCATCGGCGCCGGAGTGGCCGTCCTGGTCCACCCGGCGGCCAACGAACAGGGCTTCGAGCTGCGTACTGCGGGCAAGCAGCGACGGAAGCCGATCGACTTCGACGGACTGACGCTGGTTGCGATGACGGGCCTGCAGTCCGCAGATAGCCAAGAAGCGGCAAAGGCCTAGAGGCGTCGCAGGCCGGAAAGCCTCCTCCCCGCGCCAGCGGGGGTCAGCCGGGCGTCAGAACAGCGGCGGCGACTCCGCACCCCTCCTCCCCGCGCCAGCGGGGGTCAGCCGTCGACGGCACCGCGGCGCGGCCTCGGACCGATCTCCTCCCCGCGCCAGCGGGGGTCAGCCGTCGATGCCCAGATCGCGACGAAGGACGAGGTGCTCCTCCCCGCGCCAGCGGGGGTCAGCCGGCGGGGTCGACCTGGGCCAGCGCGCGCGTCCACTCCTCCCCGCGCCAGCGGGGGTCAGCCGCCAGCCAGATGGTGCGCAGGTCGAGCTCGGTGCTCCTCCCCGCGCCAGCGGGGGTCAGCCGCCGTGCCTGTCTCGCCTCAACCGTCGAGTACCACCGGACGTAGCATCGGCCCGTGACAAGAATGCCGAGGCCTGGTACTCAATGTCCCGTGTGCGGGCTCGATCAGGGATTCGAGCCCTGGGGTTGCGACGGGCTGACGCCGTCGTTTGCCATCTGTAGCTGCTGCCTCACCGAGTTCGGCTATGAGGACGCCTCGAACACCGGAGTGAGCACTGCGCGAGCCTCGTGGATCCGGGAAGGCTGTCCCTGGCGCGGACCGGGAAGCGATCGGCCGGTAGGTTGGATCCCCGGCAGCAACTGATTGATGCCATGAAGCTGCTGTAGGCCTTGGCAGTTGACAGCCGGGCACGAAGTGCAAGCGCCATACACCTCGTGGCACACATGGTTGCGAATCGGACACCACCCGACTTCGCCGACGCCCTGCCCCATGCGATGGTCGGGGTGTTGGGCTGGTCATGAGGAACTGGCCGGGTGGCGCTAAGAACGAGGCCCCCACCGCCAGGAGGACGCCGACCACCGCACCGCCCACGCCGCGGCCCGCGTGAGGCGCAGAGGGTGCGCTCCTGTCGGAGCGCGCCCTCTGCGCCGCGCGAAGATCATCCGGATGTCCCGGCCTGATGAACTTCATCAGGATTTCCGACAGCCAGGACTACATCTGCCCCGTTCCTCCACAAACGGAGCGAGTCACCGACCCCGTCCGCCGGGCCCGCGCCAGCTGACCCCTGCATGCGTGGGGAGGAACGGAGCCAGACCTACCAACTGAACCCGCGGCGCGGCTGACCCCCACGCGGAAACGATCTACCTTCAGAAGTGCCCGTCACAGTGGCAGTGGCAGGCGCTTTGCAGGTGCCGTTCCCCGTACGGGCGACGGGCCGGCGGGTCAGAACGGGGGCTTGTCGCGCCAGGGACTTCTCATCGCCGGGCGGCGAGGCCCCGCGCAGAAGGGTCCGGGCGGGCCGGCCTGTCCGCGTCGAATGCCCATGCCCCTGCCTTCTTCACCCATTTGGCTTCGGAGAACCAGGACCGGCCGCTAACGTTTGTCGGCGTGTCCCATCCGTCTTCCCCGCCGCCTCCGCCGGATTGGCGGCACCTGGTCGGTCGTTGGTGGGTTGGTCGCCATGCACTGGGCAGGCTGCCCTACTGGCTGCTGAGCCGCGGCGGCGTGGTGCTGGCCGCGTGCTCCGCCCTGTACGTGCTGAACGGGTTCCTGTCCGGATGGACTGCGGCCTATGAGGTGATGGTGGGGATCACGTCGCCGGCCCAGGTGGATCCGCAGTGGTGCGCGTGGCCGTTGTCCATCGCCGGCTGGGCCGCGATCCCCGCGTTCGTCGGCGGGGCGGTCGGCTACGTCGTCACCGAGCAGATCCAGGCGCACCAGTCCCAGGACCTGACTTCGGTCCTCGCCGAACTACGTGCCCTGGCTGAGCCGCCGGCTGTCCCGCCCTCGCCCCCGGCCTCCGGAAGCGAGGCGCCGCCGTGATCTCGTTGCACGAACTGTACGGACGCGGTGGCGACGTCGAGAAGGCTGTCATGGACTTCGGGCACCTTCACACCGGGCCAACCGGAGGAGAGGTGGACTGGAACCTCGCCGAGAGGCACTGGACGCGGCTGGTGGACCGCATCCTCCGCAACGCGGGCCCTGCACCGCACTCCACCCCGCGCCAGCTGCTGCGTCGGGCCGAGAACGCAGGCGTCACATTCTTGCTCACCCTGGCCATAACGGCGGGCTACCGGTGCCCGATCTGTTGCACAACTGCCGCCGATCCCGGCTGACCGCCCTACCCTGGAGACCGTGGTGGACGACGACGAGACCATGCGACAGGCCGCGATCGTGCGCGGGCTGCTCTATCTCGCCTGTCCCGACGCCCCCTCCGAGGCGCTGACCTCCGCGTCCCTGGCCATCGCCCGGCAGGCCGGATTGGATGCCCCACCTGAGCACGCACCGCCCGAGGCCGAGGGTCTCACCGTCCGGCGCTCCCGATTCGATCAGCCGCGTGCCCTGTCCCGAGCCGATCTGCGCGGCGCGGACCTCCATCGCGCGAGCCTCCCAGGCGCAGCCCTGGACGGAGCGCTTCTGCAAGGCGTCGGACTGGACGGCGCGGACCTGCGCGGCGCGGACCTGCGCGAGGCGAACCTGTTCGGAGCGAACATGCCGGGTGCGGTCCTCGTCGGCGCCAACCTCCTCGGCGCGGTTCTGGGCCAGGCCGACCTGACCGGCGCCAACCTTCAGGACGCGGACCTGCGCGGCGCGGTTCTGAGGCGGGCCCACCTGGGCAGGGCTGACCTCCAGCGTGCGAGACTCCGTGCCGCGGTCCTGAACCAGGCTGATCTGCGCGAAGCGAACCTCCACGGTGCGGACCTGCGAACGGCGGAGCTGGACGGTGCAGACCTGCGCGGCGCGCGGCTGCAGAGCGCCGACCTGGAGGGCGCCACCTTGAAGGAGGCTGATCTGCGCGACGCGAACCTCCACGGCGCGGACCTGCGAACAGCCGACCTGCGCGATGCCGTCCTGCACGGTGCGGACCTGTACAACGCCGATCTGCACAACGCCAACCTCCAGGGCACCGATCTGCACGGCGTGGTGGTGAACGCCGACGATGTCCTCCAGGCGTCCGGACTGCGCTGGGATGTGGAAACCCGGTGGCCGCTCCTCCTGGCAGAGCAGTTGCCCTCCGTCTCCGCTGAGGTGGCGCCAGGTGTCTATCAGGTCCGCGGAGGCCCGGCACCGGACCGGGAGCGGATACTGGCCTGATCTCCGCCGGCAACCGTCCCGGCCTCCATATGAGTTGCCGTCACGAAATCGCCCGCCACGGGTGGAAACCGCAGGAGTCCGGCTGAGACGGGCCCGGGAACCCCGCAGGGCCACGCACAGGACTGAATCCGCACCAGGCTCGCCGGTGACCGGCAGCCGGGACGACACCGCAAGGAGGCTGAGGACAGGACATGGCGGAGAGATGGCCCCCACGACAGCCCGGTGAACCCCAAGGGCCCAGGTCCGAGGTCCTCGCCTTCGCCGACTTCCTCGTGCTTCAGTTCCAAGCCCTCCGAACCTCGCAGACCCGTTACGCCGCCCGCACCTCCCGCGACATGGCCTCCGTTGCCGGCTATCTCGCCGGCCGGACGATCGCCCCCCGGACCTTCGTCGGCGATCTTCTGCGTCACGTCGCAGAATCGGAAGGCCGCCCGGTAGCACCCGAAACCCTGAATGAGGCCCACCGGCTGCGGACCGCAGCGTTGAGGGCCCACGACACGGCCGGGTATGAAGTCGACCGACTCTACGAAGAGCTACGTCAGGCCGAGGAAGACCTTCATGTGGTGGACGCCCGCGAAAGGGCTCTTCGCAAGATCCTGGAAGACATGGAGGACCAGGAGGCCCGGGCCGAGCAGCGGCTCCGCGAGCTGCGGACGGCGGACGGGACCGACTCGTCCACCGGTGCCACTGGCCCCACCACCGAACACGGCCGGACGGACGCCCTCGAACGCGAACTTCTCGACATCAGAAGCGAATTCGAAGACCTGTATGCCGAGTTGGCCCGTACCCGGGAACTCTGCAGTGCTGCCGACACGACCTGCCTGGGATTGGAGGCCCGGGTGGTGGTCGCAGAGAACGCCCTCAAGAGCAACGCACCTCCTGCAGGCCTACGCCTATCCGGCGACCTGTTGGACCCCGGTGGCACCAGCACCCTGCTGAACGAGGTCGGCGGCAAGGTCGGCACCACCCTGGACCTCGGCTTCACCGCCCACGAGCTGTGCCAGGTGCTGGTCCCCCGGGTCGCC
>NZ_JBHYGR010000257.1:0-4274 GCF_042738155.1 Kitasatospora sp. NPDC059088
TGGGGGGGGCTCGCTGTTTCTCAACACCTCTGCCGCGGCCCCGGGGGCGGGGGGGGCGCGCGGCCGCGCGCCGGTCGAGCCAGCCCCCGATCCGGCCCGCGAGCACGCCCACGGTGCCGTCGACCAGGAACTCGATCGCGATGAAGACCGCCCCGAGGAGCAGGAACTGGAGCCAGACCCGACCCAGGCCGGGGTCGACGAACTGGGGCAGGAACGCGATCGTGAACGTGACCATCTTCGGGTTCACCAAGTTGGTCAACAGCCCGCGAACGTAAGCGCGTCGGCCGGAGACCCCGTTCGCGCCCGCCGACTCGACCCGCTCCCGGCCGCGGTGGCGGATCGCCTGCACACCGAGGTACACCAGGTAGGCGGCGCCGGCCAGGCGCAGCGCGGTGAACGCGGTCGGCGCGGCGGCGAAGAACGCGGACAGTCCCACGGCGGCGAGCGCGATGTGAACGGCCTCACTGGTCGCGACCCCCGCGGTGGCGAGCAGCCCGGCACGGGCGCCGCCGCGGATCCCGCAGCCGAGGATGAACAGCATGTCCGGTCCCGGGGTGACCATCGCGACGAGGGTGGTGACGAGGAAGACGGCGAAGAGGTGCGGATCGACAGGCATGGGCCGATGCTCGTGCGGGCGTGGCAGCCCTGCAAGCGATATTCGTAGGTCGAGACGGAGGACCGGCGGCGAGGTGAAGGCCCGGTACCGCCGCATTCACGAATCCCGTGCGGCCGCACTGATCGGTAGGCTGGCGGCGACGGGGGCGGGGGCCGGCTCCGCGTCCGGCCGTGGACGGGGGATCACCGCTTTGCACTTCGCGTTGGCGTACCAGGACGAGGCCCGCTGCCCGGCCTTCCTCAACGGGTTGATCCACGAGGAGTTCTCGGACGACGGCCACGACCGGCCGATGCAGTACGCCTGGCACTACGCCACGGGCGACGCCCCGCTCGCCGACCTGCCGGCCGAGCTGTGGCTGATCACGAAGGACCGGGCCTACGACTTCGACTTCCACACGCAGTTCGACGGGCACGTCGTCAGCGGCGAGTTCCTGGCCCTGATGCGGGCCACCGACACCGGTGGCTGGCAGGCCGCGAAGCTGAACGTGGTGTCCAGCAAGGGCAGGCGGATCCCCGCGAAGGACTACTACTTCGTGAAGTTCCCCCGGACCGAACTGCTCAAGGTCGAGGACGTGGTCGACCTCGCGGGGTCGAGGATCGACTTCCGCCGCGACGGGCAGATCAAGAAGGTCTGGGAACTGCGCTTCGGGACGCCGCCGGAGCGCGACCTGTTCCTCTTCGACTCCATCCCGCTCCTCGGGGTTGCCTTCTGCTCGGAGAGGTTCGCCGAAGCCGCGCGGCGGTTCGGCCCGAGAGGAGTCACCTTCGTGGAGCTGCCGGACATCGGGACCGTCCAGAGCGCCTGACGCGCTCGACGGCCGAGGAGTGGGAAGTCGGTGGGGCCGACGTCCCACTCCTCGGTGTTGTCCGGGTTCCGGGTTCCCTACTTCTTCCCCTCGCCGCAGAACTCGGCCTCCAGTTCCTTCGTGAAGACCGCGACCGGCCCCCACGCCTCGCCGTTCGCCCAGTCGCCGTTGACCTGGGTCGACATCATGTGGCGGCCGTCCCGGCTCCCGAACGTGTACGACCAGGAGCCGTTGATCGCCCCGCCCATCCCCCACACCTCGCCGCAGGACAGCGTGATCGAGCCGATTCCCAGGCCGTAGTGGGAGTTCGGGATCCACCCCGTGGGGCCTGCCTTCGGGTCCTTCATGGTGACCATCTCCGCCATCTGGGCCGGCGGCAGCAGCCGGCCGCCCAGCAGCGCCTGGAAGAAGGTGCTCAGGTCCCCCACCGTGGAGATCATGTCCCCCGAGCCGTAGCCCCAGGACGGGCTGAGCTCGGTGACGTCGTAGACGGGCAGCGTCGGGGCGTCGAACGGGCCGAGTTTGGAGTAGAAGCGGCCGTGCGGCCCCTGGATGCCGGTGTCGTCGGCGGCGGGCTCGTAGGTGCTCTTGAGGTGCAGGGGCTTGGCGAAGCGGTCGGCGATCTCCTGGGCGAGGCTGTGGCCGGTGGCCTGTTCGACGACCAGCGCGGCCAGCACGTAGTTGGTGTCGGAGTACTCCCAGCTGGTGCCGGGCGCGAAACTGGGCTTCACGCCGATGCCGATCCCGACCAGCTGGCGCGGGGTGAACCGGTCGAAGCGGTGCTGCAGGAAGGCCTCGCCCCGGAACTCCTTCGAAACCGTTTCGTCCATCGCGAAGTTGGCGATCCCGCTGGTGTGGTTGAGCAGCTGGCGAAGGGTGATCTTCGACCCGTCGTACCCGTTGCCGTCGACCAGGCCGGGCAGCCACTGCTCGACGCTGTCGTCCAGCGTCAGCTTCCCCTCGGCCTCCAGCTGGAGCAGCGCGGTGGCCACGAAGGTCTTGGTGGTGCTGCCGATCCGGAACCGGTCCTGCGGCTCGAACTTCTGCCCGGTGGCCAGGTCGGCGGTGCCGGACTGCCCGTACCAGGTCGAGCCGTGGTCGCGGACCTCGGCCGTGACCCCCGGCAGGCCGTTGACGGTGACCGCCTGGTCGAGCGCGGCCTGGAGTCCCTGGTGGCCGCCGTGCCTGGCATCGGGGGCGGCGGCGAGGGCGGCCGGGGCGGTGGCGGTCAGCAGGGCGGCGGCCACGGCGGTGGCCAGGCCGGTGGCGAGGGCGGTGCGGGTGGTGGTCTTCACGGTGGGTCCCCCTGGTCGGTCGGGCTTTCGTCGTCGGTGAAGAACGTACGGCCGAGTTCGAGGATCCATCAACATCTGATTGCTTCAACGCCAGCATCACAGCAGGTCAGTGACGGTCAATCATTGCAATGACGATGCCGACGAATGCAAACGCGGTTGCAACCGCGCGGCCCGGATCCGGATACTCGTGCGAAGGCCCGAGGAGAGGAGCCACCCGTGCCGGGTGCCAGGCTGAGCCCGCAGGACCGTCTCGCGATCGCGACCGGTCTCGCCGAGGGGCTGGACTACGCCGCGATCGCCCGGCTGATCGCCCGCCCCACCTCCACGGTGACCCGGGAGATCGCCCGCAACGGCGGGCCCGGCCGCTACCGCGCCGAGACCGCCCAGCGCGCGACCGCCCGCCGGGCCCGACGCCGGCCCGGCCTCGCCCGACCGTCCGGGGGCACCCCGGCCGCACCGGACGGGCGCGACCCGGCGGCCGTCGACGACTACGCCGGCCGCTTCGCCGACCTCCTCGTCCACATGGGGCTGCCCCGCATGGTGGCCCGGGTGCTCAGCTGTCTGTACGTCACCGACAGCGGCAGCCTGAGCGCGGCCGACCTGGTGCGTCGCCTCGGCGTCAGCCCGGCCTCGGTGTCCAAGGCCGTGGGCTACCTCGCGGACCAGGGGCTGATCCGCCGCGAGCGGGACGGGCAGCACGGCCGCCGCGAGCAGTACACCATCAACGGCGACGTCTGGTACCGCTCGATGCTGGCCAGTGCCCAACGCAACGCCCTGCTCGCCGAGTTCGCCCGCACCGGCGCCGACCTGCTCGGCGCAGCCACCCCGGCCGGGCAGCGTCTCGACACGGCGGCGGACTTCCTCGCGGAGATCGGCACCGACCTCGTCCGCGCCGTGGAGCGCCGCCGCTCCGGCACCGGGCTGTCCTGAGGGGGGGCGGACGCCGCCGTCCGCGTCTACCAGGACGGTCTCACGGACGGTCCCGGGACGGGGACGGGGACGGCGGGTAGTGGTCGGCGACGACGCGGGCCATGGCGCCGATGGGGTCCTCCGCGACGTCCTGTGCCGCGAAGAAGCAGTGGCCGCGGACCGTGCCGTAGTCCTGGGCCAGGGTGAGGTGGCGGGACAGTTCGGCCGGGTCCTGCCAGGCGGCGGGCTGGCCCGACGCGCCCGCCTTGTACAGGGCCTCGCCGAGGTAGAGGTCGACGCCGGTGCCCCTGGCCACCTCGTCCCACCAGGGCACCAGGACCGCGTAGTCGGCGGGGGCGAAGCCGATGTTCCAGTAGAGCTGCGGGCAGATGTAGTCGATCCAGCCCTCGCGCACCCACGTCCGGGTGTCGGCGTGCAGGTCGTCGTAGGCCTCGATGCCCGCCGTGGTCGCCGAGCCCCGCTGGTCGGTCGCCCGGTTGCGCCACACCCCGAACGGGCTGATCCCGAACCGCACCCGGCCGTTGGCCTCCTTGATCCGGGCGCCCGTCTCCCGCACCAGGAGGTGGTTGTTGTGGCGCCGCCCCCCGGCGCGGTCCCGGGAATGCGCCCCCGCCCCCGCGGTCGGCCC
>NZ_JBHYGR010000258.1:0-4203 GCF_042738155.1 Kitasatospora sp. NPDC059088
CGAGCACGACGCCTGGTTCGAGGACCCCGCGGCATGACGGCCGCCCCGGTCACGGCGCTGCGGGTGACGCTGACCGCGCCGGTGGTCTCCTTCCGTAACCACCTGTATGCCGGTGTGCAAGTCACTCATCCCTGCCCGCCGCCGTCCACCGTCGCAGGCATGCTCGCGGCGGCGGCCGGCGGCTGGGACGAGGTCGACGTCGGCCTGCGGTTCGCCATGGCCTTCCAATCCGCCGGCGCCGGGGTCGACCTGGAGACCTACCACCCGCTGGATGCCACTGGGAAGGCCACCACCCCGGTCCCGCGCACCCGGGAGTTCCTCGCCGACGCCACCGTGCACGTCTGGCTGCTGGACGACGCCGAGGTATGGCGCGGCCGGCTGCGGCGGCCGGTGTGGCCGCTGCGGCTGGGCCGAAGCCAGGACCTCGTCGGCATCCGCCTCGACCACACCGTCCTCGCCCCGGCCGAAGGGGAACAGCGCGGCGCCGTCGTCCCCGCCTTCCCCAAGGCCCAGGGCACGCTGCTGCGACTGCCGACAGCGGTTGCCCCTGGGCGAGAGCGGACCGTCTGGGGCGACTACCGGCACGACGCCACCAGCCGCAGCCGCACCCCGGTGCCCGGCAGCTGGTCGGATGCCGACGGCCAGGCCGTTCTACTGCTGCAGCCCGTCCACCCCGGCGCCCACTTCACCACCACCGTCAGCCCGGCCTGACCCAGAAGAAGGAGACGACCTTGGGCACGAGCGCCGATCCCCTGCGGACGCTGCTGGCCAAGAGCGCCCGCGGCGCCGTGCCACCCGAGGAACTGACGGTGCACTTGGCGGCCACCTTGGTGGCCGGGATCGAGCTCGCCGGACGGGTGGGCCGGATCGAGGCTGCCGAGCGAGTGCTGGACGGCCGGTTCTGGCCGGCCGCCCAGCTGAGCGGGCTGTACCACGACGGCGGCAAGCTCCCCGACGGCTGCCAGCAGATGCTCCTCGGCCGGGTGCGCTCCTGGGGTGAGCGGCACGAGGTCGTCTCCCTAGGCTTCCTACCGGTCCTGGTCCCGGACGAGCAGTTGCGCGGGTGGGTGGCGGCCGGTGTCGCCACCCACCACCGCGCCCTGACCGGCAGCAACGGCCGCGATCTGCGCTTCCTCTACGACGGCCTGACACCGGACGAACTCGCGAAGCGGATCGGCCCGATCGACGAGAACGCGGTGACGGCGCTGCTCGGCTGGCTGCACACCACCGCGGCCACCGCCCTGCTCCCCACCACCCATAAGACCAGCACACTGAGCAGCACCAGCCTCACCGACACGGCCCACGGCATCCTCACCGAGCTGCTGAACCGCTGGGACCGGAGGGTGGCCGCCGACATCGGCCTGGCCGCTGTCCTACTCCAAGGAGCGGTGACGGTCGCCGACCACCTCTCCTCCGCCCACGGCTGTCTCCGCACCACCCAGCCCTTCGACCACCGCTTCCGGCCCGCCCTCGAAGAGCAGATGGCCGCCAAGGGCCGCGTACTGCGCGAGCACCAGCTCCGCGCGGCCGAGACCAGCGGCCACCTGCTCCTGCGCGCGCCCACCGGGAGCGGCAAGACCGAGGCCGTGCTGCTCTGGGCGGCCCGACAGGTCACCGAGCTCACCCAGCACACGGGCGGGGTGCCCAGGGTCTTCTTCACCCTGCCCTACCTCGCCTCCATCAACGCGATGGCCGACCGCTTCGCCGACCTGCTCGGCGACCCGGACCTGGTCGGCGTCGCCCACTCCCGCGCGGCCTCCTACCACCTGGCCGCCGCCATCCACTCCACCGACAACCCCGACGAAGACGAACAGGCCGGGCCCTGCCAGCAGAGCGAGGCCGCCAAGGCCCTGGCCCGGGCAGCGGCCACCCGCCTTTTCCGCGAGAGCGTGCGAGTGGGCACCCCCTACCAGCTGCTCCGCGCCGCGCTGGCGGGCCCAGCCCACGCCGGCCTGCTCGTGGATGCCGCGAACTCGGTGTTCATCCTGGACGAGCTGCATGCCTACGACTCCCGCCGCCTCGGTTACATCCTCGCCACGGCCCGGCTGTGGGAGCGCCTGGGCGGACGGATCGCCGTCGTCTCCGCCACCCTGCCCGACGTCCTCGCCGACCTCTTCAAGGACACGCTCGCCCAGACGCCCGCGCTCGTGGACACCCCCGATCTCGGCCTGCCGGCCCGCCACCGCCTGCAGGTCCGCCAGCACCACCTCACCGACCCGGCCACCACCAACGAGATCCGCGGCCGGCTCGACCAGGGCCAGAGCGTCCTCGTCGTCGCCAACAACGTCGCCCACGCCCTGGCCCTGTTCACCGAACTCGCCCCGCACTGCCGGGCCCTCCACGGCGACGACAGCGCCTTCCTCCTGCACTCCCGCTTCACCCGACAGGACCGCAACCGCATCGAGCAGAACATCCGCGCCCGCTTTACCAGCGCAGCAGCCGACCGGTTCCCCGGGCTACTGATCGCCACCCAGGTCGTCGAGGTCAGCCTCGACCTCGACTTCGACGTCCTCTTCACCGCCGCCGCACCGTTGGAAGCCCTCCTCCAGCGGTTCGGCCGCGTCAACCGCCTCGGTGCCCGCGAGCCGGCCGACGTCATTGTCCACGCACCGGCCTGGACTCGCCGACGCAACCAGCCCGGTGAGTACGCCGACGGCATCTATCCCCGAGAACCGGTCGAGGCCGGCTGGCACCGCCTGCTCGAACACCAGCACCGCATCGTCAGCGAAGCCGACGCGACCGGCTGGCTCAACACCATCTACGCCGCCGACTGGGGCAAGCGCTGGCACGACGAAGTCACCACCCACCGCGACATCTTCGACAGCGCCTTCCTCACCTTCCGCCGTCCCTTCGCCGACCGCACCGACCTCGCCCAGACCTTCGACGACCTCTTCGACGGCACCGAAGCCATCCTCGAACAGCATCGCGCGGCCTACACCAGCGCGCTCACCCAGGGCACCACCGCGGAGGGACGACTCGTCGCCGACCAGTACCTCATCCCCATGCCCGCCTGGGCTGCCCCACTCAGCTGCCACGAGAAGGCCCTCAACGTCCGCATCCTCGACGCCGACTACGACCCCGACCTCGGCCTCCTCGCTGTCCGAGGCCCCAACCGACACGCCTACCAGACCGGCCAGGTCGTGTAACGGATCGCCGGTAGCATCAGAGGCACACGGCAGTTTCGCTGATTGCCCCGCCCCGGGATAGCAACTCCAAGTCGACGGAGACCAAGCGCAGGAATCCCTCGCCGTCCCCTCAGAGGGGTATCAACGTGGGCGCGAACACGCCAACCCACAGGCTCTCGGCAGGCCCTCATCGCCCCTGGAAGGGGTTCCAACTACCAGTCCCAAGGCTCGAAGCCGAAGGTCCCTTCTCCGGATCGCCCCTTGAAGGGGAGGCAACCCCATGCGCTATGCCCGCGCCCGCGTCCGAGAGCCTTCTCCCTCGTCGACCTCGATGAGCGCCCCACTGGGGCGCACTGCGGAGCCTGCCGCCCTCCGATCTGTACCCCGCGGAGCCCGGTCGGTGGCCGCGCACCCAAGCAGGGTGCGTGGCCCCATTGCTGTGTCCGATCAGGCCGCTGCGGCGTAGCTCGTCCGCAGCAGCGGCATCGACCGGTCGAGGTCCTCGAGCGAAGCGATCCGGAGTTCCAGCTCTCCGGTCCCGAGATGCCCGATCTGCCGGACGTCCCGCGTAAAGCCGGGTACGAGCCGCACCGTCGTCGGGTCGACGCGGAGGAAGACGACCAGCGCCTGCGCCTGCGCCAAGACGCGTACACAAGCGAAGTTCTGCCGGCGCCGGTAGGCGACGTAGTGCTGCAGCTCAACCGAGTGGCCCTCGCCGAGGTCGAGCAGACGGGCGTCCAACTCGTCGTACAGCTCCCGCACCTGGTCGCCCGCCTGTGCCAGTACGTAGCCGACCGTCCGGCGGATTGGGGAAGCCGGCCGCGTCCGCTGCAACCGTCCACCCGTCGATTGAGCTTGCTCCGCTTTGACGGACACCGTTGGTGTGGTGGTCAGGCCGCCAGGGCGGTCTCGTATTCGGCGGGACTGCGGTAGCCGAGGCTGCTGTGCAGTCTGCATATGTTGTACCAGGCTTCGATCCACTCGAAGATCGCGGTCCGTGTTGCGGCCTTGCTGGGCCAGGGGTGGTCGCCGAGCAGCTCCCGTTTGAGGGTGGCGAAGAAGGACTCGGCGAGGGCGT
>NZ_JBHYGR010000259.1:0-4200 GCF_042738155.1 Kitasatospora sp. NPDC059088
TCCTATGCGCCGACCGCGCAGTGATCACCCGAACGAGCCCAATGCGTGCGGAGTTTCGAGCGGCAGCCGTGCCCCTCGGTTTGGGAAACGCTTCTCAGCGGAGGGAGTGCCGTCCCCGCCCTGGATGCCGATCCGGTCGAGCCCCCGCCGCTCGATGCGTACCCACGTGCCGCGCTCCGTGCCTGCTCCCACGGATCGGCGTTTGCGGACCACCGTCTTCCTGTCGAGCCTCGTCACCAAGGCAGCCTCGACACGTCCCAGCACCTCGTCCACCGGCACCCGGCGCAGATCCGTCATAGGACAACGGTAACGATGCACAGGGGAGTTGGGAGTCGCTCCGAACGCGACGACATGCACGCGCGGGCGGCCGACCAGCGGGAGGCGGCCGGGCTGGCGGTGGCGGTCGGGAGTCCGATCCTGGCTCTCGTCCACCGGTGGTCGGACGACGACGGGTTGATCGAGTACACGGAGTCGTGCCTGCCCGCCCAGTTCACCATCGGGTACGAGTACACGCCGTAGGGGATGGCCCACAGGGTTGTCCACAGGCTGTGGACAACCCTGTGGTCAACCGTGGGTGGTGTCGATGACGCAGAAGCGGTTGCCCTCGGGATCGGCGAGGACGACGAAGTCCGGGTCGTCGGGGTAGAGGTCCCAGTCGACCTCCTGGGCGCCGAGGGCGATC
The DNA here is from genome assembly GCF_042738155.1 of Kitasatospora sp. NPDC059088. Classification (NCBI taxonomy): domain Bacteria; kingdom Bacillati; phylum Actinomycetota; class Actinomycetes; order Kitasatosporales; family Streptomycetaceae; genus Kitasatospora; species Kitasatospora sp. NPDC059088. The sequence goes on from NZ_JBHYGR010000259.1 coordinate 683, forward strand.
AGGCGGCGGACCTCGGCGGCCTGGGCGGCGGCGCCGTCCGCGTAGAGGTCGAGGTGGACGCGGGGGTGAACCTGGACGGGGGACTCGGAGATCCCCAGGGCGAGTTGGACGCCGGTGCCGCCGTCGGCGGGGAGCAGCACCGTCCAGTCGTCCTCGACCAGGCCGTCCCTCGGGACGTAATCGAGCGCGGCCGCCCAGAAGGCGACCGCGCGGGGCATGTCGGCGACACCGAGGACGAGGGATCCGATCGTCAGCACCGCGCCATTATGACGCGGCCTCAGCCTTGCTCCGGCGCGCGTAGGCCCGGGCCGCGCGGACGCGGTCGCCGCAGCGGGTCGAGCACCAGTGGCGGGCGGCGTGGGTGCGGACCAGGAAGCGGATGCAGGGGCTCGCGGCGCAGGCGGCGAGGCGGTCGGCGTCCGGGCCGGTGAGCAGGTCCGCCGCGTCGGCGGCGATGACGGCCATGGCGTGCACGGCGACCTGGTCGGCCGGATGGGCCGGCGCGCGGTACGGGCCGTCCGGCTCGTACCAGCGCAGCAGGGCGGCGGCGGAGGTGGCGGTGAGCGCGGCGTTGAGCGCGTCCACGGCCTCGGCCGGCGGCACCGCGCCGTCGACCCGGGCGGCGAGCAACACCCTGAGCCGGGACCGGAGTTCGCGCAGCCGTCCGGTGCAGTACTCGTAGACCTCCGCCCCTTCGGGGGCGAGGCCCCGTTCGACCAGCCAGCGGGTGGCGTCGGCGGGGGTGGCCAGGAGGTCGAGGCGGCCGGTGGTGAGCGCGAGGTCGCTGTTGGCGAAGTCGAGGGCGACATGCTGCTCCGAACCCGGTGCGGGCGGCGGGGCGGTGAGGGTGGCATTCACGGTTCTCATGGTAAACCTTGCGCTCTTCCGTGATGGAGGGTTAGGTTTCATCACGTCAAACGATGACTTTCTCCGTGAGGTGAACCAGCATGTCGAACATCCGCGTCTTCGGCGGCCCGACCGCCCTCATCGAATTCGGCGGCCTCCGCTTCCTCACCGACCCGACCTTCGACGAGCCCGGCGACTACCCGCGCGGCGGCGGCCGCGCCCTCACCAAGACCGCTCCCTCCCCCATCACCCCCGCCGACCTCGGCCCGGTCGACGCCGTCCTGCTCTCCCACGACGAGCACCCGGACAACCTGGACACCTCGGGCCGCGCCCTGCTGCCGACCGTCCCGCTCGTCCTCACCACCACCAGCGGCGCCGAGCGGCTCGGCGGCACCGCGCGCGGGCTCGCCCCCTGGGAGTCCGTGGAACTGGCCCGCCCGGACGGCGGCAGCGTCACCGTCACCGCCGCACCCGCGCTGCACGGGCCCGAAGGCGCCGAGGCGGTGCTCGGCCAGGTGATCGGGTTCGTGCTGACCGCGCCCGACCTGCCGAGCGTCTACGTCAGCGGCGACAACGCCTCGCTGCCGCTGGTCGAGGAGATCGCCGAGCGGTTCGGCCCGGTGGACACCGCCGTCCTGTTCGCCGGCGCCGCCCGCCCCGGCCCCTTCGACGGCGCGCTGCTCACCCTGGACAGCGCCCAGGCCGCCGAGGCCGCCGCCCTGCTGGGCGCGCGGCGCGTGGTGCCGGCGCACTTCGACAGCTGGGCGCACTTCACCGAGGGCCGTACGGCGCTGGAGGCGGCCTTCGCGGCGGCCGGGCTGAGCGACCGGCTGCAGTTCGCCTGACCGGGGCGGAGTGCCTCAGTCGTCCTGGAAGTTGCCCGCCGACGTGTGGAGGGTCGCGTACAGCGCGGACAGACGGGCGTTCCAGTTGGCGTAGGTGGGGCCGTCGATCGCGTGCTTCTTGCCCAGGTCCTTGATCGTCTTCTGGGCGGCCCGGAGCTCCTGGGCGGCGTCGTCGGGGTTGCCCTCGTTCAGCCGGGAGGCGGTCTCGTCGAGGATCTGCAGCAGCTCCGTCTGCTTGTCGCGCTCCTTGCCGACCTGCGCCTGCGCCACGGCCTGCCGGAAGGACTGGAGTTGGAGCTCCGCGGGCTGGTTGCGCGGGACGGACTGGGTGGGCACGGGAGCGGTCGGCGTGGCGGCCGGGGTGGTGGGGGCGGCAGCAGCGGAGGTCGGGGCCGTCGTCGCAGTGGTGGCCACGGACTTGGTCGCCGCCGGGGGCTTGGCGGCGGCGTTGCCGGCCGGCTCGTCGGCGGCGGTCAGCACCACGGCGATGACCCCGGCGAGGCCGGCTATGCCCAGCGCTCCGAGGACCAGGGGCTTGTTGCGCCGGCTCACCGTGGGGGCGGGCATGGGGAGCCGTCCGGCCGGGTGCGCCGCGGGCGGCATCGCCGGGAGCGGCGCCATCACCGAGGTCGCGGCCGGGACGGGGTGGTGCGGGACGCCGTGCGGGGTCTGGGGCGGGAGCAGGGTGGTGTGCTGCTGGTTCGGGTGCACCGGCGCCATCGGCCCCATCGGCCCCGTCGGTGCCATCGGCGGCATCGACCCCGTCGGCCCCACCGGCGGCAGCAGCTGCGTGGGAGCGGCGGTCGCGAGCAGCTCCGCGGTCGGATCGCCGACGGCCAGGCCCGGTACGGTGCCGAGGAGTTCGGCCCGCGCCGCGGCGGCGTCGGCCGGGCGGTGGGCCGGATCCTTGGCCAGCAGGCGCAGCGCCACCGCGTCCAGGGCCGGCGGCAGGCCCGGGCGGCGCGCGGACGGGGGCAGGGGCTGCTCGCTGACGTGCTTGAAGGCGATCGCCACCGGGGTCTCGGCGGTGAACGGCGTCGCGCCGGTGAGCATCTCGGTCAGCACGCAGCCGACCGCGTACAGGTCGGTGCGGCCGTCCAGGGCGGAGGCGGTGGCCTGCTCGGGCGAGAGGTAGGCGGCCGTACCGAGCACGCTCGCGGTCTGGGTCAGGTTGCTGGACGAACCGGCCCGGGCGATGCCGAAGTCCACCACCTTCACGCCGCCGTCGTCGGTGATCATGATGTTGCCGGGCTTGATGTCCCGGTGCACCAGGCCCGCCGCGTGCGCGACCGACAGCGCCTCGCAGACCGCCGCCGCGATGCCGACCGCGCGCTCCACCGGCAACTGCGGCTGCTGGACCAGGACGGCGGCGAGCGAACGGCCGTTCACCAGCTCCATGACGATGAACGGGGTGCCCTCGTCCACGCCCGAGTCGAAGACCATGACGATCCTCGGGTGCACCAGCATCGCGGCGTGCTGCGCCTCGCGGCTGAAACGCTCGGCGAAACGGGGGTCATCGGCGAGGCCGCCGTTGAGGACCTTGACGGCCACCTGGCGGCCCAGGACCCGGTCGAGGCCGCGCCAGACCGTGGCCATGCCTCCGACGCCGAGTATCTCGACGAGTTCGTAACGCCCGTTCAGCGCGCGTCCGATCACCTGGGACTCCCCTCACGTGCGGCCTCCGGGGTCCCGAGCGGCCTCGTGCACCTGTGCACGATAGCCGCCCCGGGCCCGGGACCTGAGGGGGTGGCGGCCGGGGGACCGGGCAGCGGTCCCCCGACCCCCGGTGCCGGGGGGGGGGGGCGCGCCCCGCGGCCCGCGGCGCCC
>NZ_JBHYGR010000260.1:0-4185 GCF_042738155.1 Kitasatospora sp. NPDC059088
TGGTACTGCAGGGGGGACCCTGTGGGAGAGTAGGACGCCGCCGAACAATCATTCAGAAAAGCCCCTGATCCCTTCGGATCAGGGGCTTTTCGCATGTCCGCTCAGTTGTCGTCGTCCTCGTCGGGCAGCTGGGCGTCGTCGGTCTTCGGCTGACCCTGGGCCTGGGCCGGCTTGGGCTCGGTGGTCGGGGCGTCCGAAGGCGCTGCCGAGGCCGGTGCCGAGGCTGCGGCCGATGGCGCGGCCGATGGCGCGGCCGATGGCGCGGCCGATGGCGCGGCCGAAGCGGGCGCTGACGGGTCGGCCGGCGTTGCGGGTGCCGCCGGCAATGCCGCGGTGCCCCAGGACGGCCGGTCGAGCCACTTGTCCGCGGTGTTGGTGAGGCGGGTGACGCCCGTGCCGTCGGCGCGCATGCTGTAGAGGTCGGCGCCGCCGCCGGAGGGGGCCTGGGCGAAGACGATGGACTTGCCGTCGGGTGCGTAGGCCGCGGCGCCGTAGAAGGCGGTGGACGGGGCCGGGGTGAGGGCGCCGATGGCGGTGCCGTCGGGGTGGACGGTGTAGATGCCGCCGCCGGGGGCGTTGTCGGGGCCGGCCGGGTAGGTGGTGAAGAGGATCTGGGTGCCGTCGGGGGACCAGGTCGCACGGTCGCCGGCCCGCAGTTCCCAGGGGGTGAGCTGGCGCAGCCCGGTGCCGTCCGTGCCGACCACGTAGACGGCGCGGCTGTTGGCGGGTTGGCCGGTGGCGCTGGTGCGGTACTCGAAGGTGAGCTGCTTGCCGTCGGGTGACCAGCTGGGGTTGCTGACGGCGCCGGAGTAGGGCTTGTCGTTGGTCAGGAAGGTGAGCCGCTGGACGTTGGTGCCGTCGGGGCTCATCAGGTAGAGGTCCGAGTACTGGACCTGGTTGTTGTGGGCCTGGTCGAGGGCGCCCCAGGAGCGGCTGAACGCGAGCTGCTTGCCGTCGGGGGAGAAGGCGGGGGCGCGTTCGTCCTCGTTGGCGCAGTCGGCGGTGCCGCTGGCGGCGTCGCAGAGCTGGCTGATCTGGTGGGCGTTGTCGCCGCCGGTGGTGACGGTCCAGAGCCGGGCGGTGCCGGACTGCGGGTCGGTGCGGTCGAAGGCGACGGCGCTGCCGTCGGGGTTCCAGTCGGGGTGGTCGTCGCGGGCGCGCGCGGGCGGCTGGGTGATCTGGTGCTGGTCGGCGCCGTCCGGGCCGAGGGTGACGATGGCGCTGGTGGTGCGGGCGGCGTCGGTGTAGGCCCGGCTGACGATCAGTCCGTTGCGGGTCTCGGCGTGCGCCGCGGCGCCGACGACGCCGGGGGTCGCCGACGGGGTGGGGTCCGGGGTCGCGGTGGGGGACTCCGGGCGGATCTCGGAGAGTGGGATGTCACCGGGTTCGGCTCCGCACCCGGTGAGCAGGGTGCCCAGAAGCAGGAGGCCCGCACCGGCGGTTGCGCGGGTGCGGGCCTTGCCGCTGGTGGGGGACTGCCGTGTGCCGGCGATCCGTGTCATCTCCGTCTCCGACCTTTCCGACCGCTTCGACGTGTGCCCCGGTCCGCGGTGGGAGGGACGCAGGACGCATCCAGGAGGAAGGCCCCTGGAAGGAGCTGTCACTGTGTCAGACGGGGTGTGTCGGCGGCCGGGCGACACGCGACGGATCGCATCGGCTCGGTCACACGGAGTAGACGGCTCCGGGGCGGGTCAGCCCCGGGCGGCGCGGCGCTCGGCCTTGGCGAGGGCCTCCGCCTCGTCCTCGGCCTCGGCGACCTCCAGGGTCGGCGCGGTGCCGCCGAGCTGGGCGGGCAGCCACCAGCTGTCCTCGGGGCCGGAGGGCTTGCCGGGGTACTCGCGCTGGGCCCGGTCGAGCATCTCGCTCATGGCGGCGCGCAGCTTTCTGGTGACCATGACGGGCTTGTCGTTCGGGCCGAGGTGGATCGGCTCGCCGATCATGATCGTCACCGGGACGTGGCGCTTGGTGAGGGTCTTCGGACGGCCCTTGGTCCAGAGCTGCTGCGTGCCCCACAGGATGACCGGAAGCAGCGGGGCGCCGGAGTCGGCGGCCATCCGGGCGGCGCCGGTCTTGAACTTCTTCAACATGAACGAGCGGCTGATGGTCGCCTCGGGGAAGACGCCGACGACCTCGCCGGCCTTGAGGGCGCGGACGGCGGCCTCGTAGGCGGGCTGGCCGTCGGTGCGGTCGACCGGGATGTGCTTCATGCCGCGCATCAGCGGGCCGGAGACGCTGTGCCGGAAGACGTCGTCCTTGGCCATGAAGCGGGTCTTGCGCTTGCCGCCGCGGTAGGCGCCGAGGCCGGCGAAGAGGAAGTCCAGGTAGCTGATGTGGTTGCTGACCAGCACCGCTCCGCCGTTGGCGGGGATGTGCTCGGCGCCGATGATCTTGATCCGCACGTCGAGCGCGCGGAAGGCGGTGAGTGCGGCGCCGATCACCGGCGGGTAGACGAACTCTGCCACGGTCAGTCCTGACTTCCACGGGCCGGGGCCCGGTACGGCGGGTACCCGCGCCGTGCGCGGGGGCCGACCGGAGCACGGCACGCCGCGGCGGTCACGGGTGATACACGGAGATGATCCCCCGAACGAGTGCCTGCTGTCACCTGAGGCGTGCGGTCAAGCGAATATTCACGGTGTGATCTCCGTGATGAATCCGACCGGGAACTTTTCCGGCCCGCCGCCCGGCCCGCCACCCGGCCCGCCGTCCGGGCCCGACACCCGCTCCGATCAGGCCCCGGCGCCCAGGCGGCCCTGGGCGCGGCGGACGATCGGGTAGATCTCGCAGCCCGGGCAGTAGCCGAAGGCGGCGTTCAGGAAGGCCGCGGCGAGGGCGAAGCCGGCGGTCAGCAGTCCGAGCCAGCCGACGCCGGTGAGGAAGCCGAGGGTGCCGATGACGGCGAAGACGGCCCCGCCGCCCTGGGCGAAGCGCAGCGGGCGTTCGTCCTCGGTGGTGGTGGGCGGCGCCAGGCGGGGGGCGATGAGGAGGTGGAACAGGCCGACGTACGGGGAGCGGCGGGGCCCGGCGACCGCGCCGACCAGGAAGACCAGGGCCTGGAGGGAGAGCAGCAGGCCGCTGCCGGTGATCAGGACGGCGGCCAGCACCGCACTGGTGAGCGCGGCGGCGAAGCGGTGACCTCGGGGGTCGGTCTGCAAGGAGTCTCCGGAGTGGTCGCGACGGGCGGCTGCGGCGGGGCGCGTCAGCGACAGCGGACGGTGGTGACGGGCCTCGGGTCGACGACGCGACGGACGGTCAGCAGCGGCGGGGAGAGGGGGTCGGAGTCCACCCGCCGATCGTACGGGCCCGGTGTCGGCAGGTCGACCTCCCTTTCGGAGCCCGTACGCGCTGCCGCAGACTGGGGGGATGACCGGACTCGTGGTGTGCCTCGTCGTACTGGCGGTGGCGAGCGGGTTCGGGCTGGTGAGGACAGGGCGCGACGGGAGGCTGCGGGTGCGCACCAAGGACGGGACGGTACGGCTGTCGGAGGAGGACCTGGGCGGGCCGCTCGGTGAGCGGGCGACCCTGGTGCAGTTCTCCACCGCCTTCTGCCAGCCGTGCCGGGCGACCCGGCGGGTGCTGGCCGAGGTGGCCGGGATGCTCGACGGGGTCGTGCACGTGGAACTGGACGCCGAGGCGCAGCTGGAGCTGGTCCGTCGGCTGGAGGTGCTGCGGACGCCGACCGTCCTGGTGCTGGACGCGGCCGGGCGGGTGGTGCGCCGGGCGGCGGGGCTGCCGCGCAAGGCGGACGTGATCGCGGCGCTCGGCCGGGCGGTGTGACGGACGGGCGACCGGCGGCGGAGGGGCGGCCGGAGGGGCGGCGAGGGGATTCGTCGACGGTTGGTACCCCCCGTGAGGTGGGGCCGGCCCCCGGCTGGGGCAGGATGGGCGCAAGCGGCGGTGCCGGCCGTCCGACCAAAGCTACTGGCCAGTAGTGACCACTGCGCTACCGCCGAGTATGCTGCCAGGAAGTTCCGGACCGGCACGGGAAACTCGCTGCCCGGAGCGGGTGCGTGCCGTGTTCGCACCCGCTTGCACGCCGCAGCCGTCGGACGAGACCAGTACAGGAGACAAGGCCGTGAGCTTGAGGATCGTTGTCTGTGTGAAGTACGTGCCGGATGCGACGGGTGACCGTCGTTTCGCGGACGACCACACCACGGACCGGGAGGGTGTGGACGGCCTCCTGTCGGA
>NZ_JBHYGR010000261.1:0-3940 GCF_042738155.1 Kitasatospora sp. NPDC059088
GCGCCGCCGCGGCCGGGGTCGGACGGGGACCAGGGGTCGCGGCAGGCCGCGGACCCGGGGTCGGGGCACCCGGCTTGGGTGCACCCGCGGCACCTGCCGCGGGCTGGGGCGCCGCGGGCTTCCGCGGGCCAGGCTTGGCAGCGCCACCACCAGTGGGGGCCACACCAAGCGCGTCAGTCAGCTTGCGCACGACCGGCGCCTCGATCGTCGAGGACGCCGAACGGACGAACTCACCGAGCTCGGTGAGCTTGGCCATGACGGCCTTGCTCTCCAAGCCAAGCTCCTTGGCGAGTTCATAAACCCGGACCTTAGCCACTTCACTCCTGTCTATGAGTCCGGGGGTCTCGTCCGCCGGACTGTCGCTACTTCATGGGCGTACCCATCGCGTACTCATCGCGTACTCATCGAGTGCTCATCGCAATCTCGACCTACTTCCACATCGCGAGGTACCTGACTGGTGGCACAGCGCGCGGCTGCCCGAGCGCTGTGCTTGTTGCGGTGGTTCTCCGCCGCGATGAGCGGCGGTCGTCACGGGGGGCGGCCCGCCTCAGGAGGCTCCGCCCGCCCGCTCCTCGATGAACCCGCGGAGCCGCTCCGTGTCGAGCGTTCCCTGGAGGCGGAAGGCCCGGGGGAACGCCCGACGGCGGACCGCGAGGTCGAGGCAGGCCGGATCGAGGTGCAGGTGAGCGCCCCGGCCCGGCAGTGCGCCACGGGGGTCAGGGACGCAGACGCCCTCGACCGCCGTGACACGCAACAGCTGGTGCTTGGCCGCTCGCTTGCGGCAGCCCACGCAGGTGCGTTCCGGGCGTGCTCGGACGTGCGTCCGGCCAGACGAAGGCAAGTCTACCCCTCCGAAGCGACATGGCGCCGCCCCATAGATCCCGGAGGACCGGCGGGGACGCCGGGGACAACGCTGACTACCGGTCCGCCGATTCCTCGGCCTGGCCCTCGGTGTCCGGCCGGATGTCGATCCGCCAGCCCGTGAGACGGGCGGCCAGACGGGCGTTCTGCCCCTCCTTGCCGATCGCCAGGGACAGCTGGTAGTCCGGCACGACCACCCGGGCGGAGCGCTGGGCGAGGTCCACGATCTCCACACTGGTCACCCGTGCGGGGGACAGCGCGGAGGCGACCATCTCGCGCGGGTCCTCGGACCAGTCGACGATGTCGATCTTCTCGCCGTGCAGCTCGCCCATCACGGCGCGCACCCGGGAGCCCATCGGACCGATGCAGGCGCCCTTGGCGTTCAGCCCGGCCCGGCGCGACCAGACCGCGATCTTGGTGCGGTGGCCGGCCTCACGGGCGATCGCCGCGATCTCCACGCTGCCGTCCGCGATCTCCGGGACCTCCAGCGCGAACAGCTTCTTCACCAGGCTGGGGTGGGTGCGCGACAGCGTCACCGACGGCCCGCGGACACCGCGGCGCACCGCGACGACGTAGCACTTGAGCCGGGTGCCGTGCCGGTAGTCCTCGCCCGGGACCTGCTCCTGCGGCGGCAGGATGGCCTCCAGCTTGCCGATGTCGACCAGCACGCTCTTCGGGTCGTTGCCCTGCTGGACGACACCGGTGACGATGTCGCCCTCCTTGCCCGCGTACTCACCGAAGGTCTGGTCGTCGGCGGCGTCGCGCAGGCGCTGCATCATCACCTGGATGCCGATGCTGGACGCGATCCGGCCGAAGCCGTTCGGGGTGTCGTCGAACTCCTTCGGCTCGACGCCCTCGTCCAGCTCCGCCGGGTCCTCCATGGCCCACACGGTGACGTGGCCGCTCTTGCGGTCCAGGTTCACCCGGGCGCGACGGCGCGAGCCCTCGGTGCGGTGGTACGCGGTGAGGAGGGCTGACTCGATGGACTCGACCAGCAGGTCGAAGGGGATGTTCTTCTCGTTGACCAGCGTGCGCAGGGCACTCATGTCGATGTCCACGGCTACGCCTCCTCGTCTTTCGTCACGTTCATGATGGTCGTACGGCGGCCGGATCACTCGGCGCCGTCGTCCCCCTCGTCGAAGTCGGCGGCCTCGTCCAGGAGCTGCTCGTCGTCCTTGCGGTTGAACTCGACCTGGACCCGGGCCCGCGCCACCTCGACGTACTCCAGCCGGCGCTCCTTCGGACGGCCGCGCCCCTTCACCGGCTGCACCTCCACCAGCGCGCCGTCCTCGTCCGCCTCCAGCACCCGGGCGACCAGTTCCCCGCCGTCGACCAGGTGGACCTTGGCGAGCCGCCCCTCCGCACGCTGCCAGTGCCGGGGCAGTTCGAGCGGGCGCTCCGCGCCCGGCGAACCGACCTCCAACAGGTAGGGCTCGTCCCCCATGACGTCCGAGGCGTCCAGGGCCTCGCCGACCACCCGGCTGAACTCGGCGATCGCGTCCATGTCCACGCCGCCGTCGGTGTCGACGTCGATCTGCACCTGCCGACGGCTGCCCGCCTTGGTGACCTTGACGTCCTCCAGGTCCAGTCCGGCCTGGACGGCCAGCGGCTCCAGCAACGCGCGCAGCCGGTCGGTGTGGGTGGTGCTCATCCGGGTGGACTCCTCGGCCGCGTCTGCTGTTGTCAGAGGTCGCCCCGTGCCCTCCGCGCCCCGCGGGACGCGCACCGGGTCACGGCAGCTCGGCCCAAAGCCTAGCCGGTGAAGCCGCGAACCACCGATTCCGGACCTCCCCCGACCGGTCGCACGCCACCCACTGCGAGCAAGCTCACACCACCCCGCCCACCGCACCGAACCCCCCGACACCACCCGCAATCGTGGGGGTTCTGCGAAGATTCAGCCCAACGAGGGCAGGCAGGGGAGGCCGCCCTCCCGTACCCGCTCCGGAGTGACCCCGATGCAGCCGCCCAGCCGACGGACCTTCCTGGCCCTCGGACTGATCACCCTGACCGCCGCCTGCACCACCGGCACCGACGGAGCCACACCCCCCGACCCCAAGGCCTCCGGCCCGGACACCGACCACCCCGTCCGCCTCCGCGCCGTCGCCGCCACCGACACCCTGCTGGCCGCCTACGACGCCCTCCTCACCACCCCCGGCGACCGCACCCCCCTGCTGCAGACCCTCCGCGCCGAGACCGTCCAACACCGCGCCGCCCTCGCCCAAGGCCTGCCGACCAGCTCCACACCCCCGGCCACGCCCACCCCCAGCAGCACCACCACCCCGGCCACCCTGGCCGCCCTGGAACACCGAACCGCCCAGTCCCACCTCGCCGACCTCTCCGCCGCCCGCCCGCCCCTCGCCCGCCTGCTCGCCTCGGTGTCCGCCGCCAACACCCTGCACGCCACAGCCCTGGGCGCCCCCGTCGAACAACCCACCCCGAGCCCCACCCCCGGGACAACCACCCCCGGAACGCCCCTCCCCGCCCTCCAGAAGGCCCTGAGCGCCGAACACGCCGCCGTCTACGGCTACGGAGTCGTCGGCGCCCACCTCCCCGACGACCAGCAACGCACCGACGCCCGCACCGCCTACGCCGCCCACCAGTCCCAGCGCGACGCCTGGCAACGCCTCGTCACCACCCTCGGCGCCACCCCCACCCCCGCCGCCGGCGGCTACCGCCTCCCCTTCCCCGTCACCGACCCCACCACCGCCACCAACCTCGCCGCCCACCTGGAAACCAGCCTCACCACCGTCTACGCCGACCTGGTCGCCGACCTCCCCGCCCCCCACCGCCCCACCGCAGCCAGCGCCCTCCGCGACTGCACCCTCCGCGCCCACCGCTGGGGCGCCCCCGACACCCCCTTCCCCGGCATCCCCACCCCCCTCCCCACCCCCACCCAGTCCTGACCCGCACCACCCCCACCCGCCTCCCCACCCCCCACCACCCGCCCAAGGCGAGAGGGACGCGCTGCGGGAGGGGGCGGTGGAGGGGGTGGGTGCGGAGAGCGGCGTAACGGGTGATTTTCAGACTGCCAACGGTCTGCACACCCCACCCACAGAGTCGGCAGTCGGAAAATCACCCA
>NZ_JBHYGR010000262.1:0-3905 GCF_042738155.1 Kitasatospora sp. NPDC059088
CGCCCCCTCCCGCGTGCGCGCGGGCGCTCGGGCTTGGGGGGGGGGCGGCGCGGGTCCCCGCCGCCGCGCGCGGCGGGCCCCCGCCGGGGGGGCCCGCGGCGGGGGTGGTGACCCGGGGGTGGGCGGGGGCGGTCAGGGTCAGGTACTTGCCGGTCGGCGGCGGTGCCACCGCGCCGGGCGGCGCGGTCGGCGGGTCCAGGTGCTTGACCTGGAGCCGGTGGCCGACCTCGCGGGCCAGGTGGGCCGCGCGGATCCGCGCGTTGGCCTCCAGGACGTCGCCGATCTGGGCCCAGGCGGCGTCCATGAACTCGTCCTGCCGGGCCTGGACGACCCGGGTGCCGAAGTTCGCGGCGACCCGGTTGCGCGGGTCGAGGTTGAGCCGGTGGACCCAGTTGCGGTTGGCGGGCGAGGGCAGCGGGTGACCGGCGTCGTCGACCAGCAGCTTGGAGGTGAGCGCGTGCCAACGCCCGTACAGCGGCGGGGTGATCACCGGGTCGACCCCGGCCGACAGCGCCCGGGCCTGCGCGCCGGGCAGGGCGGCGTGCGCGGCCGCCGGGGTGCGGTCCTGGTAGGCGTCGGCCAGGTTGACCAGGTTCGCCAGTGCCTGCTGGAAGGGGTGCGGGTAGGGCGCGGCGGGAGCCGGCGCGTCGTACCAGTTGTCCCAGTTCTCCCAGTCGTCGACCGGCCGGCCGGGTGGCCGGGGCACCTGGAGCGCGCCGCCGAGCCGGAGCACCCCGCCGATCGACGCCGGGGTGGTGATGGGGGGCAGGCCGGGGCCGGCCGAGCGGTGCACGTCCATGTCCCGGCGGCCGACCTCGTCGGCGGGGCGGCGCGGTTTCAGCAGTGTGACCAGGTAGCGGAAGTCGCCGTTGTCACTGGTGGTGAAGGACCACCGGAGGTAGTACGGCAGTCGGCCCTCGCCCTTGCGGTCGGGGTAGTGCGGGCCCCAGGCGGAGTACAGGGCGCCCGGCGCGAGGGCCGGGTCGAGGCCGAGCCCGGCCAGCCGCCCGGTCTCGAACGCGGGGACGAGGAAGGCCTCGTACGTCCGGTCGTGCTGGAGGTGGCGCGGGCAGACCAGCCGGGAGCAGGCCCGGTCCGGGTCGGTGCGCAGCACCTCGGCGAGGCTCTGGAGCACCGGGTCGCCGGGGCCGGAGAGCTCTCCGGCCACCACGGCGTCGTCCAGCGAGCCGTGGACGTGGACGTGCGCCCAGGCGCCGAGCTGGTCCGGCGGGGGCAGCGCGCCGGGGTTCTTGACGGTGACGAACGGCAGCGGGGCTCCCCCGGCGCCCTCCTCGAACTCGGCGGGCGCGCCGGTCGCGTCGGTCCTCGCGGCCAGCACGACGAGCGCCAGCCAGGGGGCGAGGCGGTCGGTGGAGCCGTCGGCCGCGGCCGGGCTGTAGCGCCAGGGGAAGTCCTCGTCGTAGAACTCGATGTGCGCCAGGTGGTTGGGCTCGATGTTGGTGGTGCCGGGCAGCGGCTCCCGCCGGGAGACCGCGCGGGGGTCGATGCCGACGACGTCGCCCGGCCCGTAGAGCTGCACCGGCCGCTCGACGGTCCGGCTGAGCGGGGTGCCGTCCAGGGCCTCGCCGGTCAGCAGCAGCTTGACCGGGACGGTGGCGCGCTCCGAGGTGCCCGGGTCGCCGGTGATCCGGGTGGAGAGGCCGGAGCGCAGCCAGGGCAGGAACGAGTAGCCGTTCGCGGTCACGCGCCGCTCCCGTCGAACAGTTCGGCGGCCGCGGTGAGTTCGGTGACCGTCGGGTCGGCGGCGGCCAGGCCGGAGCGGGCGGCGCCGCCGGCCGCGAGCACCCGGTTGTCGGGCAGCAGCGCGGCGGCGAAGCCCCACCGGCCGGTGAGCAGCCCCGGTTGGGTGCTCCAGGTGTCGGTGCCCGCGTCGTAGCGCAGGACGCTGCGGTAGCCGGCCTCGTCGGCGTCGCCGCCGGTGCCGCCGGCCACCAGGACCCGGCCCGGGCCGAGGGCCACGGCCCGGTGCCGGGCGCGCCCGGCGGGCATGTCTTTCGCGGCCGTCCAGGCGCCGGTGGCGAGGTCGTACTTCTCCGCCGTCCGCCGGCTGAGCGGGTCGAAGCCGCCGTCGTCCCCGGCGCCCGGTGCCCGGCCGCCGGTCACCAGCACGGTGGTGTCGGAGAGCGCGGTGGCCTGGTGCAGGGCGCGCGGGTGCAGCAGGTTCCCGGTCGGGGTCCAGGCCTTGTGGTCCGGGTCGTAGAGCTCGCAGAAGGCGAGCGCCGGGTCGAGGTCGGTGCCGACGGGGGCGGTGCCGCCGACCACCAGGACCTTGCCGTCCTTGAGCACCACCGCGGGGTGGCCGGAGCGGGCGTCGGTCATGTCGCCGACGGTCGTCCAGCGGGTGGCGTCGGTGGTGGCGGCGGGGTCGTACAGTTCGGCGGAGCGCAGGGCCCGGGTGGTCCGGCCGTCCCGGACGGCGCTGCCGCCGGCGACCAGCACCAGGTTGTTCGGCAGCAGCACGGCGCTGTGGCCCCAGCGGGCCTGGTTCATGGTGCCGGCCGGGGTCCAGGTGTCGGCCACCGGGTCGTAGACCTCGGCCGAGGCCAGGCCGGGCGCGGTGGAGCCGCCGATGCCGCCGGTGACGAGGACCTTGCCGTCGTTGAGCACGGTCACCGTGTGCAGGCGCCGGGGCGAGGGCTGGGTGGCGGTGGGCTTCCAGGTGTCGTCGGCCGGGTTGTAGACGGCGGCCCGCCCGAGTGCGGCCCCGCCGGCGTCCGCGCCGCCGACGACCAGGACCTTCGTGGTGCCCTTGAGGACGACCGGCCCATCGTGCTGGCCGTACCAGGCGGTGGGCCCGGCCAGGTCGTGGGCGGCGGTCCACTTCGCTGCGGCCACCACGGTGGGACTGGTCATGGTGTCGAACCTTCCGTCGTCGGGGCTTGCGTCGTGGGCTACCGCCGTCAGGGTCTACGTCGTCAGGGGGCGTACAGCTCGGCGGTGGCGGCGGGTTCGGTCGGGGCGGGACCGGGGGCGGCAGCACCTGCCAGGGCGGTGCCGCCGGCCACCAGCACCCGGCCGTCCGCCAGCTCCACGGCGGCGAAGTCGGACCGGCCGGTGGCGAGGGGCCCGGTGGCCGTCCAGGTGCCGAGGGCGGGGTCGAGGACGGTCACGTTGCGGTGGCCCGCCGCGAAGGCGGGGCCGCCGGTGCCGCCGATGAGCAGCACCAGGCCGGAGCGCAGGGCCAGGCAGCGGTGGCCGCGGCGGCCGCCGGGCATCGGGCCGAGGGCCGTCCAGGTGCCGGTGGCCGGGTCGTAGACCTCGGCGGTGGCGAGGCTGTGCGGGTCGTAGCCCCCCGGATCGGTCACCGGTCCGGCCGCCGGGTCGCCGCCGGTGACCAGGACGCGGCCGTCGGCGAGCAGGGTGGCCTGGTGGCCCTTGCGGGCGGTCAGCAGGCTGCCGGTCGGGGTCCAGGAGCCCGTCGCCGGGTCGTGGAGTTCGCAGTGGGCCAGGGCGGCGTCCGGTCCGCCGGTGGGCAGTGCGCCGCCGACCACCAGGACCTTGCCGTTCCTCAACAGGACGGCCCGGTGCCCGGTCCGGGCGTCGGTCATCGGCGGGCCGGCGGCGGACCAGGTGCGGGCGACCGGGTCCAGCAGCTCCACGGTGGCCAGGGCCCGGCCGTCCGTTCCGGTGCCGCCGGTGACCAGCAGCCTGCCGTCGGGCAGGACGGTCGCCGCGTGCCCGTGGCGGGCGGTGGTCAGCGCTCCGGCGGTGGGCGCCCAGGTGCCCGGGGCCGGGTCGTAGACCTCCGCCGTGCCCAGCGCGGGGCCGGGCGCTCCGCTGTCGGCGGAGCGGCCGCCCCCGGCCGCCCACCCGCCGGCGCCGCTCCTGCGGACGCTGGGTGCGCGGCGGGCGGGGGCCCGGGGCGGGGGGGGCGGGCCGGTGGG
>NZ_JBHYGR010000263.1:0-3797 GCF_042738155.1 Kitasatospora sp. NPDC059088
CGGGGCACCGTGCTGGGCATCCTCAAGCTGCTCCGGCTGCCGGACCGCGCCCCCTTCGACGAGAGCGACGCCGCCACCCTCAAGGAGCTGGCGGTGCGGGCCGCGCTGTCGCTGGACAACGCCCGGCTGCACCGCGCCGAGGCCAGGGTCGCCACCACCCTCCAGCGCTCGATGATCCCGACCCGCCCGCCGCAGATCCCCGGGGTGCAGATCGCCCACCGCTACCTGCCCGGCGATCCGAAGGCCGAGGTCGGCGGCGACTGGTTCGACGCGATCCAGCTGCCCGGCAGCCGGGTCGCCCTGGTGGTCGGCGACGTGATGGGCCACGGCATCCACTCGGCCGCCGCGATGGGCCGCTTCCGCACCGCGATGCAGACCCTCGCCGCCCTGGACCTGCCGCCCGGCCAGCTGCTGCGGCACCTGGACAACCTGGCCCAGAAGCTCGGCGACGACCACCTCGCCACCTGCCTGTACGCGGTCTACGACCCGATCAACCGGACCTGCGAGCTGGCCAGCGCCGGCCACGTCCCGCCCGTCCTGGTGCACCCGGACGGCAGCGGGGAGCTGCTGGAGATCCCGGCCGGCGCGCCGATCGGCGTCGGCGGGGTGCCGTTCGTCGCCAAGACCATCGACGTCTCGGACGGCTCGATGCTGGTGCTGTGCACCGACGGACTGGTCGAGGTCCGGGGCGGGGACATAGGGGCGGGCCTGGCCGCGCTGTGCGGCAACCTGATCGACCCGCAGCAGAGCCCCGAGCAGGCCTGCGACGAGGTGCTGCGCCGGCTGCACTCGGACGACCGCAAGGACGACGTCGCCCTGCTGGTGGCCCGTTTCGACGGGGTCGCCCCGTCCGAGGTGGCCACCTGGGACCTCACCGTGGACCAGCGCGAGGTCCGCCGGGCCCGTTCCCTGGTCCGCGAGCAGCTGGCCGCCTGGCACCTGGAGGCGCTCAGCGACACCACCGAGCTGCTGGTCAGCGAACTGGTCACGAACGCCGTCCGGGTCGCCCGGGACCGGGTGCAGCTCCAGCTGACCCAAGGAGAGGAACTGCTGGTCGAGGTCAGCGACGACAACCACAACCTGCCCTCACTGGAACCGGCCGAGCAGCTCGGCGAGACCGGCCGCGGCCTCACCCTGGTCACCAAGCTCGCCAAACGCTGGGGGATGTACGGCAGGGGTGTCTGGGTCGCCGTTGACCTGTCCGACGTGACGGGACGCCGGGCACAAGGCCGATGACGGGACGGGCGGCTACCGGGACGTCCGGCAGCGCGGCGACTGCGACCGTCGGGCAGGCGCCCTCGTAGCCGAGTGCGGTGATCTCGTCGAGCAGACTGGAGGCCCGCGGACACCAACCGTCAGGTTGCCGAACGGGTCGTAGAGCCGACGGTTCACCGCGATCCGACGGCTCCTCGGCAGCGTCCGTGCCGACACCCGAGCGGGCGATGACCCACCCGTTCCTGACCGGTTGACCCCTGCGGGCTTGGGGAGGAGCACGTCCGGCGAGGTTACCCGGGGCGGGAGCAGATCGTGCGCGTCTACGTGCGTCGGCTGCGGGAGGTGTTCCCCAACCAGGCCTGTCCCGCCGCAAGCCAGCAGCAAGATCAAAATGCTGAAGCGGTAGATGTTCGGCCGAGCCAACTTCGACCCCCTACGCAAGCGCGTCCTTTACGCGGCATGTGGCTGCTGATTGTGGGGGCCACATCAAGGTTGGACGGCGATGGCGTCGAGCCCGACGGCCGAGGGCGGGGGCCGGGGTCAGTGCTGACCGAGGCCTCGGCTGTCGAGGTAGTCGATCAGCGCGGCCTCCTTCCGGAGCAACTGATCACGGTCATCGGCGGGTAGCGAGGCGAGGGCGTCGATCAGGACCCGCTTGCGAGGAACGTGGACCATGTCGCCCGAGTAGATCCGACATCCCGAGCACCAGGCGAGCCCGACGCAACGCTCGAAGCCGGAGGACTCGGGCGGATGGATGGCATTGACGGTCTGAACTGGCCCCACTTTTCCGGTTCCAGGTGGCCCCATGTGGTCGTGCAGAGAGCCGGCGTTCCGGCTTGAGGCGGCCCCGGGTTCCGGTTTGGCGTGGCCCCAGCCGACCCTGATCAACCGAGAATCAGGAGTCGGCCTCTGAGCCGCGCGCCCATTCCTCGCGAGGTCGCAGATTCGCCAGGATCTGTTGGGCTTCGCTGCGGACCCCGGCGTCGGGGTCCGTTGCCAGCTCTCGGTACTGCTTGATCAGCCGGTCCGCGCCTTCGGTCGTCATCCAGTCGGGGTTGCAGTCCAGGGCAGCACCGAGATGGTCCACCGCGTCGTAGTTGCCTGCCCGGCTGTAGGCCAGCAGGACATAGCGCAGGCCGATGGTGTCTTTGCGTTCGAGCAATGCCTCGGCCGTTTCCTGGATGACCCAGGTGTCCTGGGCGTCCAGGAGAAGTCGGTGGATGACGTCCGCCACTCCCTCGATCTTGTCCGAACCCGCGAGCCGCCGCCCAGCCGCCCCGCGGACAGACCAGGCCGGCGAGTCCGCATCCTGGATCGCGGTGCTCAGTTCTTGATCGTCGAGGGTCGCCATGCCCCCAGCCTGCCATGGAGTGTGTCGATGCCTGGGAGATTATCGCTGGCCCCGCTGCTGCCTGGCTTTGGTGTGGGCGAGTCGGTAGGACTCGGTGCCGGTCTCGATGATGGTGCCGTTGAAGGTCAGGCGGTCGACGATGGCCGCGCAGAGGCGGGGGTCGGTGAAGGTCTTGGTCCAGCCTCCGAAGGACTCGTTCGAGGCGATCGCGACACTGTTCTTCTCCTCCCTCTCCGTCAGAACCTGGAACAGCATCTCGGCGCCGCGGCGGTCCAGTTCGAGGTAGCCAAGCTCATCGATGCAGAGGAGGTCGACGCGGCCGTAGCGGGCGATGGTCTTGGTCAACTGCTTCTCGTCGGCTGCTTCGACGAGCTCGTTGACCAGGCGGGCGGCGAGCGCGTAGCGGACCCGGAAGCCGGCCATCGCGGCGGCAGAGCCGAGTCCGATCAGCAGGTGGGTCTTGCCGGTGCCGGAGTCGCCGATCAGGCAGAGCGGCTCTCCCTTCTTGACCCACTCGCAGGTGGCGAGGTTGTTGACCAGGGCGGGTGTGACGTTGGGGTTGGCCGTGTAGTCGAAGTCGGAGAGCCACTTCGACCGCGGGAAGCCGACCGCGCGGATGCGCCGCTGGGAGCGGCGTCGGTCGCGGTCCTCGCACTCGGCCATCAGCAGTTCGGCGAGGAAGCCGCGGTAGGACAGGTGCTCGCGCTCGGCCCGGTTGACGGTGTCGGCGAACTGGGCCCGCATGGTCGGCAGCCGCAGGACCCGGCAGGCGGTGTCGATGGCGGCGTCGGAGGCGGGCTCGGTCAGGGTGTGGTGCGGGCCGGTCATCGCGGGTCCCTTCCGGGTCGGTGGTGCAGGAGCTGGTCCCAGCGCTCAAGCGCTGGAAGGGGACGCTGGTCGGGTGGCAGGCGTGCGGTTCTTCGTTCGGTCAGGCTCGGCAGTGGCAGGTCGGGTGGGGCGACCGGTTCGGGCAGCGGGACGGTGACCGTGACCGTCGGGGACCGGCCCTCGGTCTCGGCGGCCTTGCGCGCTTCCAGCGCGACGACGTCCGCGGTGCCGGCCCCGGCTGCGAGGGCGGCCTGGATGCCGGCGACGACGTCGCGGTGCTGCAGGTGTCGGTGCAGCAGCAGGACGTGGACTAGGTTCTGTCCGGCGGATCATGGTCGGAGCCAGAGGCGGATCGCTGCGACGGTGACCGTGCCATGGAAGACGTAGGCCCGCTTGTCGTAGC
>NZ_JBHYGR010000264.1:0-3651 GCF_042738155.1 Kitasatospora sp. NPDC059088
GGACTACTCGGTGGTCGCCGCCGAACTACCGGCGCTCACCTCGCGATTCCCGACCCGGGAGCGGTTCAGCTGGCTGCTGATGAAGGCCCTGTACCGGTCCGGTCGGCGGGCCGACGCGATCGACGCGTACCACCGGACCCGACGGACCCTGGCGGACGAGTACGGCGTGGACCCGGGCGCCGAGTTGCAGGAGCTGTTCGGCTCGATCCTGCGCGGCGACCCCGTCGCGGGCTGCGCATGAGCACGCCGCGACGATAGGCCCCCGACAACGGCCCGGGGGGGGGGGGGGGCGCGGCGCCCCCCCCCCCCCCCCCCCCCCGCGCCCCCCCCCCCCCCCACACCCCCCCCCCCCCCCCCGGGTCCGCATTTTCGCCACCTCGATGACATGCTCATGCAATTTCGCTTGCCTTGCAGGCAACTCACGCTCGCGACCCGGGTTCCGCCCGCACTCCAAGGCTCCTCCAAGTGGACTCCAAGTCGACTCCAAGTCACTGCCAAGATCATCCTGGCAGGCTCTCGGTCAACCGAGCCGCTGGATCGAGATGAGGCGTCGGCAGCCCTCTCGCCCGAGCCGCTGGGTGGACAGCGACCGCACGCATGCGGCACGCGCAGTAGCCGTCCGCTCCGCCGGACCGGCGAGCACATCAGGACCACGAGGAAAGCCGAGTAGCCAGTGCCGCAGACGAGTTGTGAGCACGACCCGGTCGCCGTCGTCGGGCTGTCCGGCCCGACGCCCGGAGCCGACAGCGACCAGCAGGGCTACGACGGCCCTGACGGCGGCCCCGCGTTCTTCGGGCTTCCGGCCGCCCTGGCCGCCGAACTCGGCGCCGCGGACTGGAGGTTGTCGGAGCTCGCCTGGAGCGCGCTGGAGGACGCCGGGATCCTCCCCGCCTCGCTGCGCGGAAGCCGAACCGGTGTCTTCCTCGCACCGTCGTCGCAGGACCGATCGGCGCAGCAGTCACCGCAGCACTCGCCGGAGCGCCTTGCCGCCGTACTGGGCCTCCACGGTCCGCAGGCCGCTCCCGGACCGTCGGAAGCACCGGTGCAGGCCGCCGTCGCGCTCGCCGCGGAGGCGCTGCGCCGCGGGGAGTGCGACCTCGCCCTCGCCGGCGACGGCGGCACGGTCCTCGCCGTGCTCCGGCGGCTGCCCGACGCGCGACGCGACGGCGCCCGGGTCCTGGGTGTGGTCGCCTGCGGCCGACCCGCGTCCGGCCCGGGTGTCCTCGAACTGCTCGGCGCCGTACCGGCCGATCCCCCGGCAGCCCCCGGGGCACGGCCCGCCGCCCGGCCGCTCCTCGTCACGGAGCGCACACCCCTGGTCCTCTCCGCCCGCAGCGACGCCGCCCTGCGGGCCCAGGCGCAGGCGCTCCGCGAGCGGCTGGCGGCCGACCCGGGCCTCCGGCTCGCCGACGTCGGCCACTCGCTGTCCACCACCAGGACGGCGTTCGAGCAGCGCGCCGTCCTGGTCGCCGAGAACCGCGTGGACGCCCTGCACGGACTGCGGGCCGTCGCCGAGGGCGGGTTCGCGCCGTCACTCGTCCGCGGGACGGCGGACACCGGGCGCGGAGTCGTCTTCGTCTTCCCGGGCCAGGGCACGCAGTGGCGGGGCATGGCCCTCGACCTGCTGGAGTCCTCGGAGCTCTTCCGGGACCACATGAAGGCCTGTGAGGACGCCCTCGCACCGTACGTCCCGTGGTCGCTGGCCGACGTGCTGCGCGAGGCCCCCGGCGCCCCCGCCCCGGTGGCGGTGGACGTCGTCCAACCCGTCCTGTTCGCCGTGATGGTCTCGCTCGCGGCGCTGTGGCGCGCCGCCGGCGTGGCACCGGCCGCCGTGGTGGGCGCCAGCCTGGGCGAGATCGCGGCCGCCCACGTCGCCGGTGCACTCACCCTGGAGGAGGCCGCCCAGGTCGTGGCGCTGTGGAGCCGGTCGCAGGCCGCCGCAGCCGGACAGGGCGATCTGGCCTCCGTCCTGCTGCCCCGCGAACAGCTGGCGCCACGGCTCGCCCGATGGCAGGGCCGACTCGTCGTCGCCGGGACCAACGGCCCGCGATCCACCCTGTTCTCCGGTGACCGGGGGGCCGTGGACGAGCTGCTGGCCGAACTGGCAGCCGAGGGGGTGCGGGCACGACGTCTGAGCAACGGACTCGCCGCACACTCCCCCGCACTCGGCCTCGACCGCGACGGCATCCTCGACGGCCTCGCCGCGATCCGCCCGCGCAGCTCCGCCGTACCGTTCTACTCCTCCTCGACCGGCGGGCTCCTGGACACCGCGGCCCTGGACGCCGCGTACTGGCTGCGGAACATCACCAGCGAGATCCGCTTCGAGGACGCCACCCGCGCGCTGCTGGCCCACGGGCACCGGCTCTTCCTGGAGGTGAGCCCGCACCCCGGCCTCCTCGGCGGCCTCCAGGAGACCCTGGACGACGAGGGCCTGACGGGCGGCGCCGTCGTCGTCGGCACCCTGCGCCGCGACCAGGGCGGGGCGGACCGGTTCCTCAGCTCGATGGCCGAACTGCACGTCCGAGGGGCCGCACCGGACTGGGCGGCCGCCCTCGGCGGATCCGGCGCACAGCGGGTCCCGCTGCCGACGTACCCGTTCCGCGCCGCCCGCCCGGACACCGCACGACCGGACACCGCCCGCGCGGGCGCCGTCGACGCGACCGCCGACCGGGCCCGCACCGCACCACAGGACTGGGTCCGTGACCTCGTCCGCGCCGAGATCACCGCGCTGTGCGGCCACGCGGCGGCCGCCACCCCCGAGGACCGGCCGCTCCGGGACCTCGGGTTCGACTCCGCCATGGCCGTCGAGCTGCGCAACCGGCTCATGGCGGCGACCGGTCTGGCCCTGCCCCTCACCCTGCTCTTCGACCACCCGACGCCGAAGGCCCTGAACCGCCACCTGCTCGCCCGGCTCACCGGAGAGGACGACGCCCCGGAGGCGGAGGCGACCGCCGACGGACAGCCGCCGGCCGTCGGCCACGACGCGGCCGGCGAGCAGGAGCCGATCGCGATCGTCGCGATGGCCTGCCGGTTCCCCGGCGAGGTCCGCAGCCCCGAACAGCTCTGGCGGCTCGTGGCGGACGGCCGCGACGCCGTCTCCTCGTTCCCCGACAACCGGGGCTGGGAGCTGGACTCGCTGTACGACCCCGACCCGTCCCGCAGCGGCCACACGTACACCCGTCAGGGCGGCTTCCTGCACGACGCCGACCGGTTCGACGCCGCCTTCTTCGGGATCAGCCCGCGCGAGGCGCTGGCGATGGACCCGCAGCAGCGGCTGCTGCTGGAGAGCTCCTGGGAGGCGTTCGAGCGGGCCGGCATCGCGCCGGAGTCCCTGCGCGGCAGCCGGACCGGCGTGTACGTCGGCGCGATGACCCAGGACTACGGGGCCCGCATGCACGAGGCGAGCGACCTCGTCGAAGGGCACGTCCTGACCGGCACCACCGTGAGCGTCCTGTCCGGCCGGCTGTCGTACGTATTCGGCCTGGAGGGCCCGGCGATCACGGTGGACACCGCGTGCTCCTCCTCGCTGGTCGCACTCCACCTGGCCTGCCAGTCACTGCGCAGGGGCGAGTGCTCGACCGCCCTCGCCGGCGGCGCGGCGGTCATGGCCGCCCCCGGCATGTTCGTCGAGTTCAGCCGCCAACGCGGCCT
>NZ_JBHYGR010000265.1:0-3502 GCF_042738155.1 Kitasatospora sp. NPDC059088
GCCCCACACTCGCGCGCTGTCTGTAGCTCACAGCGCCGGCTCTGGGCGAGCGGGCCCCGCGCCCGCCGCCGCCCCCCGCGCGGGGGTGTGCGGGGGGGCCTCGCCGGGGTCTGAGGGTTGTCGGAGAGTGGTTCAGGAGGCGGTGCGGACCTCGGGGGTCGCGCCGACCGGGGTGACCTCGACGAGGCCGGTCTCGCCGAAGGTCAGCTTGCAGGTGTCCGCACGGTAGGTGGCGACGGCGAGGGCCACCAGGCGGCCGGCGGCGGCGTACTGGGTGGTCATGACCAACACCGGGGTGCCCGGCGGGCGCTCCAGCAGCGCGGCCTCGTCGGCCTCGGCGACACCGAGCTCCACGGCCCGGGACTCGCCGTCGACCTCCAGCCGCTCCAGCTGGCGCAGCACCGAACGGGCGCGGTCGCTCTCGGCGCGGAAGCCGGGCAGGTGCGGCAGGGCGGAGGTGGGGACGTGCAGCGACTCGGTGGCCATCGCGCGGCCCTCGACCAGGCGGACCCGGCGGACGGTGTGCACGGTGGCACCCTCGGCGATGCCGAGGTTCTTGGCCAGCTGCGCCGGGGCGGGAGCGGTGGTGCAGTCCACCGTGCGCCAGGACTGGCTGCGGCCGACACCGGGCCAGCCCTCCTCCTGCCGGTTCACCGGGACGCCGACCCGCGGGGCGGCGATCAGCGTACCGATCCCCCGGCGGCGGACCAGGCGGCCCTCCAGCTCCAGCTGGTCGAGGGCCTGGCGCAGGGTGGCACGGGCCACGCCGAAGCGGGCGGCGAGCTCGCGCTCGTTCGGGAGGACCTGGCCGGTGGAGAACTCCGAGTCGATGGCCCGGAGCAGCACCGTGCGCAGGTGCCAGTACTTCGGTTCCGGCACCGCCGAAAGCTGTCCTGTCGTCCCCACCGTGTCCTCCACCTGGTCTTGTCCGCCGTACGACAAGGAGGGCGGATCCCGGGCCCGCTGCCCGCTGTTGCGGCAGGTGGGAGAGCGGGCCTTTATCCGTCCTTCTTTATTAAAGGTCCTTGCAGTAAGTGACCCTAGGTGCTCCCTCCGGAGATGGTCAAGACCAATGGCAGGGCTTGATGGGGCCGTCGCGAACATTCATGCCACGTTCACGACAGCCTGCCCGGACCGGTCCGCGACCGCCCCCGACCGGCCCGCGGCAGCGCGTCACGCTTCGGTGCGTGGGCGCCCAATGGGTAGGCTGCCCGGGTGATCGTGGTGACGAGTGTGAACGTGAACGGAATCCGTGCGGCGGCCAAGAAGGGCTTCGTCGAGTGGCTCGCCGGAACGGAGGCGGACGTGATCTGCCTCCAGGAGGTGCGCTCCGAACCCGGGCAACTGCCCGTCGAGCTGCGCGACCTGGACGGCTGGCACGCGATCTGGGCCCCGTCGGTCGCCAAGGGCCGGGCCGGCGTCGCGATCCTCTCCCGCAAGGAGCCGCAGCGCAGCGTGATCGGATTCGGCTCGGAGGAGTTCGACAATTCGGGCAGGTACGTGGAAATCGACCTCCCGGGCCTCACCGTCGCCAGCCTCTACCTGCCCTCCGGCGAGGTCGGCACCGAACGCCAGGAGGAGAAGGAACGCTTCATGGCGGAGTTCCTCGTCCACCTCACCGCCCTGCGCGCCCGCGCCGCCGCCGACGGCCGCGAGGTCGTGGTCTGCGGCGACTGGAACATCGCCCACCGCCCCGAGGACCTCAAGAACTGGAAGGCCAACCAGAAGTCCGCCGGCTTCCTCCCCGAGGAACGCGCCTGGCTCTCCCGCGTCTACGACGAGGCCGGCTACGTCGACGTCGTCCGCGCCCTCCACCCCGACCGCACCGGCCCCTACTCCTGGTGGTCCTACCGCGGCCGCGCCTTCGACAACGACTCCGGCTGGCGCATCGACCTCCAGGTCGCCACCCCGGGCCTCGCCGACAGGACCGTCGAGGCCTACGTCGAACGCGCCGCTTCCCACGCCGAGCGCTGGAGCGACCACGCGCCGGTGACCGTGGTGTTCGACCACCAGTTCTGACAGCTCTCCACGGGCAGGGCTCCCAGGAGACCGGGAGCCCTGCCCGGACATCTCGACCGCACCGACTCGGACAGCGGGCCGCCGGCCTTCCGGGCGTACGGGGCCGCCTCGCTGCCGCAGTGCCGGGTGGTCGTGCCGTCGTGGGCCCGGGAGCCCTTGGGGACGAGCCCGACGACGTCCAGGTCGGACGTCGCATCGGCGACCGTCGGCGCCAAGCCCGCCGCCGAGCCCGCCGCCAAGTCCGTCGGCACGCCGAGCCCTTGCGCGTCAGCGTGCACGCCGTCCCGTACCGCTGGAGCGAGCCGTCCCCGGCCTCCACGCCCCAGGAGTCCGACCTACCGCCCCCGGCGTGGCAGATCGGCCCTCGTCAACTATCCTCCCGAATCAGCTTGTTGACGTGAGCACACCCGATTGTCTCGCCAAATTGCCCATTCGAGGCAGTACTTGATTATCGTTCACAGTACTCTCATATCGACGGGGATCGACCGGCGGCGACTCGCGCAAACCCCCTCGGGCGAAACCCGCCCGCCACTCAATCCGGCTGTGGCACAGCGCATTTGATCACGGCCGTCGCACCGCCGGCCCGTCGGGGCGCGGAGGCCGGGCTCGGGACGATCAAGAACGTGCAGCATTATGAGCGCGTGCTCACGTGAGCCGGATCACGCGGAGCCCCCGACCGCCGAGCGGGGCGTCGCCGGGCCGATTGGCCTGCGCCCTGGGGATACTGGGGATCCTCGGCAGCCGGGCATCCCCTCGGCCGATGCGATCGCATGTCAGCGCGCCATACCAAGAGGTGCGCCGTCGATCCAGACCTTCTATCCCGACGATTTACAAGTATTCTGTCTCCAACCGTGCGGAAACTCTCCGGGACCGGTCCTGGGATCAAGGGGTTTCCGCCGGGCGGTCGAAGCGTTTTTCGTTACTGGGAGTGACTTATGGCGGATGGTCACACAATGGATTTCAGTGTCCTCGGCCCGTTAGCAGTACAGGCTGACGGAATATCGGTGAATCCGGGCTCGGCGCGCCAGCGGGCGGTATTGTCCGCCCTCCTCCTCACTCCGGGTCAGCCCGTGACGGCGGAGCAACTCGCCGAAGCCGTCTGGCCGAGGAATCCTCCGAACGACGTCATGACGAACCTGCACAGCTACGTGTCGAATCTCCGGCGGATCCTGGAGCCGAACCGGCCACCCCGCTGCCGCGACACCGTTCTGAGGCGCGAGCCGAACGGCTACGTACTGGCGGTGGACACCGACTGCATCGACGCGACGCTCTTCGAACGCCTTCTGCACGACGGCCGGCGGCTGCTCCAGGCGGGACTGCACCAGAAGGCCGGGCGGACGCTGGGGAGCGCATTGGCGCTGTGCCGGGGAACGGCCTACCCCGAGGTGAGCGACTACGCGCTCGGGGCCCAAGCGGCCGCACGCTTCGAGGAGTTGCGGCTGCTGGCACTGGAGAGCCTGTGGGAGGCGAGGCTGTCCGAAGC
>NZ_JBHYGR010000266.1:0-3485 GCF_042738155.1 Kitasatospora sp. NPDC059088
GCATGACAAACCAGCAAGCTGACGAACCACCAGCCGCACAGTCCAGGACCCTAAACTGCACCACTGACAGCCGTCACAAGATTGCGCACAGTCACTCACGACCCCGGGCAGCACGCGATGCCGTACCGTTGAACAAGGCCACCCAGACCAACGCCAAGCTGTGCACTGCAGCGCCACGACGTGGCCAACAGCATCACCGGACCCCCACTGCAGAGCCCGGCTCACTGACCAGTCACATCTGGCCTCTGACCTGCAGCTTTACCATCGGGCCTCATCGCCCCTGGGAGGGGTAGCAACGTACTGGTGTCCCAGTCGAGGACGTCTCCCCAGCCGTGCCTCATCGCCCCTGGGAGGGGTAGCAACTTCTGGCGGGCGGCGATCAGGTCACGCAGCACCCAGCCTCATCGCCCCTGGGAGGGGTAGCAACCCCTCCAGGCCACCCTTGTAGTAGGCGGTAAGCGTCGCCTCATCGCCCCTGGGAGGGGTAGCAACACGATGACGGCCAGGCCGGTCGTCGCGTTGACCCAGGCCTCATCGCCCCTGGGAGGGGTAGCAACACCAGCGCGGGAGTATGGTAGTTCGCGGTACCCCACGCCTCATCGCCCCTGGGAGGGGTAGCAACGTGGCGATGACCATGCTGGTCCAGCCAGAGGCGAGCGTCTCGTCGCCCCTGGGAGGGGTAGCAACCGGACCCGCACCCGCAGGATGTCCCCTGGCTGCCACGCCTCATCGCCCCTGGGAGGGGTAGCAACACGATGCCCATGATCAGGGGTCCGTGGAGGTTCAGCGTCTCATCGCCCCTCGGAGGGGTAACAACGTGTGGTGGGTCCAGGCGTTCACGGGCGCTTGTCTGGTCTCTTCGCCCCTTGGAGGGGCAACAACCAGATCGGCGTCGTCGTCTCGGAGGACCGGCCGCAGGTCTCATCGCCCCTCATAGGGGTAGCAATCCCTTAGTGGCCGTTGCTCTATCGATCTCGGTGAGCGTGAGTTCGAGGTGGTCGACTCGGTCGGGTGAGCTTCTGGCTGGCCGGGCATGGAAGCGGGGCCTCCCGCACAGCTCGTGGGTGTCGAATCCAACCGAGCAACAGGAGGCCCCTGGTGCTGCAGTCTTCCGTGTCAGCGCCGATGTCGTCCAACTCGGCTTCCCTGACGTGTGATTGCCTCGCTCACCGGTTCGGGAACGCAGGGGACCGGCCGCACAGGCGACCGAGGTACCCGTCCGACATGAGCGACGCGGAGTGGGCCGTCGTGCGCGACGCGATGCCGGTCCCCGGCTGGCTGGAGGGCCGCGGCGGGCAGCCGGAGGGCTACTGCCACCGGCAGATGGTCGACGCTGTGCGCTACCTGGTCGCGGGCGGCATCACCTGGCGGGCGATGCCCTCGGACTTCCCCGCGTGGGACCGCGTCTACGCGTTTTTCCGGCGCTGGCGGGACAAGGGCCTGGTCGGCGAGTTCCACGACCGGCTGCGTGAGCGGATCCGCGAGGCGGCGGGCCGTGACCGGGAGCCGACGGCGGGCGTCATCGACGCGCAGTCGGTGAAGGCGGCCGCGTCGGTGCCGGCCGCGAGCAGGGGGTTCGATGGCGGGAAGAAGGTGAACGGCCGCAAGCGGCACATCGTGGTGGACACTCTTGGGCTGCTGCTGACGGTGATGGTCACCGCCGCATCGGTCACCGACCGTGAGGCCGGCCGGACGTTGCTGGCCCGGCTGCGCGAACGGCATTGGCGCATCGCACTGGTGTGGGCCGACGGCGGCTACACCGGACGCCTGGTCGACCTCGCCCGCGACGTCCTGCGGATCGCGCTGACGGTGGTCAAACGCAGCGACGACGTGACCGGGTTCACCGTGCTGCCCAAGAGGTGGCTGGTCGAGCGGACGTTCGCGTGGCTGATGCGCTCACGCCGCCTGGCCCGCGACTACGAGACGCGCACCGACAGCTCGGAGGCGGTGATCCGATGGTCGATGAGCATGGTCATGAGCCGCCGGCTCGCTCGGCGGGCACGCTGAAAAGTCCCGGGCGGTCCTCTGCCAGCCAGCCCCGCGCGGTCAGGCGCTTCGCCTTCGACCGCACCCCCTCGACCTTCCCGGGAACCGCCTCCAGTCCGAGCGCCACGGCGAGCTGCCGGCAGTCCATCGCCTCCCCGCCCGCCCTGCTCCCACCGGCCAGGACGTCCATGATCCGCTGGTAGTCCGGCGCCAGCACCGTCGCAGCTAGCCCTTCCCGCCAGTGCGGCACCACCGAACCGGGCACCGCCGCCGCGACCTGAACCGGCCGCCCGCCGCCCACGACGGCCGGCGGCACCTCCTCGTGTCCACGAGGTTCCGCCAGGACCTCGCCGACCGTCTCACGGGCGATCACGAACCGCTCCCACGCGGTCTCCGCCTCCCGCAGCTCGGCCTGGAGGGCCTCCACCCGCTGCCGAGCGGCACGTTCACGCTCCTCCAGCAACCCCATCACCGACGGCACCCCGGCACCTCCACCGAAGAGACGACACAACACCCCGTCCCTGCCGCCGAAGCACCCGCCCTATCCCTGACCAGGGGAAACGCACCCATCATTCTCGGAAAGACAACGGCTTCTTAGAGCCGAGGGTCAGCGCGAAGGCGCCGAAGCCTCATCACCCTTTTACTGATCGTTTCAAAATGACTTTCGAAGGCGCCGGAGGCAGATGATGCCGCAGGCGAGGTTGAGTAGTCCCTGGTGAAGGTCGGCACGCCGTTCGTAACGGGTCCGGAGCCGTTTGGACTGGTGCAGCCAGGCGAAGGCGCGCTCTACGACCCAGCGCACCTTTCCCAGCCCGGAACCGTGGGCGACGCCGCGTCGGGCGATCACTGGCTTGATGCCGCGCTTCCACAGCAGGCGGCGGTACTTGTCGAAGTCGTAGCCGCGGTCCGCGTACAGGCGTCGGGGCTTGCGTCGGGGCCGTCCCCGCACGCCTCGGATGGGCGGGACCGCGTCCAGCAGCGGCAGGAGCTGGGTGACGTCGTGGCGATTCCCGCCGGTGAGCGTCGCGGCGAGCGGGGTTCCGAGGCGGTCGACGATCAGGTGGTGCTTGGAGCCGGGGCGGCCGCGGTCGACGGGCGAGGGGCCGACGTGATCCCCGCCTTTGAGCGCCCGGATATGGGATCCGTCCACAGCGCAGTCGTCCAGGTCCACAAGGTCCGCACGACGCAGTTCGGCCAGCAGGGCGGTGTGCAGGCGGGGCCAGACGTTGGCCTCGGTCCAGTCCCGCAGCCGGCGCCAGGCCGTGACACCGGAGCAGCCCACGGTCTCGGTAGGGACGTCGCGCCAGGCGACACCGGTCCGCAGCACGTACATGATGCCGGCGAGGGCTTTCCTGTCCGGAACGCGATGTCTCCCGGGATGGCGGTGTCGTCGGTCGGGGGGGGGGGGGGGGCACCGGGGCCCCCCCCCCCCCCCGGCGGGCGGGACGACATAATAGCGCCCCCCCGCACACGGGAGATCGGGTGGGGGGTTAGTGTTG
>NZ_JBHYGR010000267.1:0-3483 GCF_042738155.1 Kitasatospora sp. NPDC059088
AGCCCCCGGAGCGCCCACCCCCGGAACCGCCCCCGGACCAACCCACCCTCCCGAGAGCCCACCCCCCAACCAAAGCCCCGCGCAGCGGCCCCCCCAGACGGCCCCGCCCAGTGGCCGCCCCGCCACCCCCCTTGTGGACTGGTCCTCGAACACCGTCCGGGTCAGTGAACAGAGCGGGGATCGATATGCGTTGGGGAACCGCAGCCGTCGTGGCGGCCGCCGCCGCCGGGGCCGCCGTCCTGGTCGTCGGCCGTCGGGCCTCCGAGCGGTTGGTCCGTCCGGGCGCGGGCCCGGCCGCCGACGGCCCGGATTCGGGGCCGGTGCTGGTGCAGAGCCTCGCGGCGGGGCGGGTGACGTTCAGTCGGCGTCCGGAGAGCCTGCGCCCCGGTCGCTGGGCGGTGGAGTGGGCGGACGGTGGGCACGCGGTGGTGGAGGAGGTCCTGCACAGTGACGCGCAGGGCGTCACCCGCCGGCTGGTCCGGGCGGACCGGGGCACCCTGACGCCCGGCACCGAGGTCCGCTTCACTCCGCGCGTGCACCTGGGCGATCCGACCTCGGCGCTCGGCCTGGCCTTCACCGACACGGTGGCCGACGGCGAGCTCGGCCCGCTGCCGGTCTGGCTGCTCGGCGGCAAGCGCGGTACCTGGGTGATCCTGGTCCACGGCCCGGAGGCGGACCGCCAGCAGGTGCTTCCGGTGCTGCCGGCCCTGCACCGCCTGGGTCTGCCGGCGTTGGTGGTCACCTACCGCGGCGACGAGGGCGCCCCGGCGTCCCCGGACGGCTACAGCCACTTCGGCGAGACGGAGTGGCGGGACGTCGAGTCGGCGATGCGGCTGGCCCTGGACCACGGCGCGGGCCGGGTGATCCTGTACGGCTGGTCGGTGGGGGCGACGACGGTGCTGCAGACGGCGGCGCGTTCGGCGTGGGCGCACGCGATCAGGGGGATCGTGCTGGACTCGCCGGTCCTGGACCTGCCCACGGCCGCCCGTCGGGACGCGGCCCGGGCGGGTTTCACCGGGGTCTCCGCCGAGCTCGGCGCGCTGGCGGCGGAGGGCCGTACCGGCGTCGACCTGGCGGACTCCTCACGCCTGGCGGAGGGCGCGGACCTGCGGGTCCCGACCCTGGTGCTGCACAGTCCGGACGACACGCTCGCGCCGATCGGCACGGTGGAGCACCTGGCCGCGGCCCGCCACGACGTGGTGAACCTCCAGCGCTTCCCGGGTGCCGAGCACGCGGCCCTCTGGAACTCGGCGCCGGACCACTACACCGAACTCCTCCGCCGCTGGCTGACCCCGCTCCTCTGACCCACCCCCTCTGACCCACCCCCTCCGGCCCTCCCCTCCGGCCCCCCCTGACCCGCCCTCAGGGGCAAACATTGCTCCCGAAAACCCACCCCAAGCCCGTCAGCAGCTCCCTTCCCCTCCTCACCCCCCGGGGGGGGGGGGGGGGGGGCCCCCCCGCCGCGGGGCGCCGGCCGGGCCCCCCCCCCCCCCCCCCCCACCCCCGCCGCGCGCGGGGGCACCAGCGCCCCCCCCCCCCCCCCCCACCGCCCCACCCGATCCAGACCCAACACCACCACCACACCCCCCTCTCTCCCCCCCCGGCTATTTGTGGGCCCGCCGCGCCCCCCCCGCAGGCACATGCCACCTGGCCGGATCGCAGTCCTCCACTTGCACCGCGCCCCACCCCTCCCGCCCCCGTGAAACCACCCACAGGCCCCGTCCCCACACGCAGCGTGACGCCCCGCCGCCCCCTGGCATGACCCCGCCACACGTTTCCGGCCAGGCGGTTTGCCTCTGTTGCCCGATCTTGCGGAGGTGCCGCCCCCGGTCGAGCGGTCGTACGGGCAACCGGATGTGACAGAAGGCCGGTACAAGGGGAAGACTGCTCGACGTGACGTCTCGGAACCCGCGCGACCGTGATGCCCCGCTCCCGCCGACGATCGGTACCGGTGCGACGGTGACCCGTCTCCCAGGTACGGCCCAACGGCCTTCCGGCGGCAGGCCGGGCGGGGCCGCCGTACCCCGGCGCCGTGGGCCCGCGCCGGCCCCCGGCCGGGGCCGGGTTCCGGTGCCGGAGGGCTTCCCCGCGCCGGCCGAGCTGGCGCCGCTGGCCCGTCGGATGCTGGTGGACGCCGTCCGGATCGCCCGTTGGGCCGGGGAGCTGGCGGAGGTCGACAAGCGCGGCGAGCTGCTCCCGGACGACGCCCGCGACGCCGGCCGGGCGCTGGCCATGACGGTCGGCGCGGCGGTCAAGGCCTGGGGCCAGGCCCTGCTGGTGGGCCTGGTGGAGGCCCGGGACGGCGGAGCGGGCCCCGGTTGGCGCCTGCACGCCTGGGAGCACGACGACGAGGCCGTGGTGCGCGGCTGGTCCGGGCTGTTCGACGCCTGGACGCTGCTCGCCCCGGTCCCGCCCGCCGCGCTGCGCGGGGTGTTCGCGGTCCTGGCCGGCCAGGCCGTGGACCAGGCCCCGCAGTTGCTGTCCTTCCTGCACCTGGTGGACGGCCCGGTGGCCGAGAGCGAGCTGCTGGAGCTGCTGCGCCGCGGCCTGGACGAGCGCCGGGTCGGCGCCGGGCTGGGCAACCCGGGCCTGTCGCCGGTGCCGCACGCCGCCTCGGCGGTGTCCGCCGTCCGCGGCACCTGCCGGGCGCCGCAGATCGACACCCCGGCCGCCGTCTCCGACGTGGCCGCGGTGCTGGACTGGATGCTGGACGGCCTGACGGCGGTCGGCGCCGTGGTGCGCCGCGACGACGCCGCCGAGCTGTCCCCGCTGGGCCACTGGGCGGTGCGGGCGAAGCTGGAGGAGATCTGCACCGTCGCCCAGACCGCGGCCGGGCACATCGAGCAGAGCGCCTTCGAGCTGCTGAACGCCTGCGCGGACTACTCGCCGGGCCCGGCCCGGGCGGAGTTCCGCGCCTGGGTGGCGGCCCGCCCGGCGGACCGCGCGGTGGCCGAGCTGCTGGACGCGGCCCAGGGTGACGACGCGCTGGTGCGCGGTCTGGCCTTCGAGGCGCTGCGGGTGGCGGGCGGTCCGGCCGAGCAGGCGGTGCGGGCGGCGGTGGACGAGCCGGTGCTGCGCCCGTACGCGCTGCTCTGGCTGGCCGAGCGTTCGGACGAGGGGGTCGCCCCGGCGGACGTGCTGGGCGCCGAGGACGCGGCCTGGCTGTGGGTGGACACGGCGGCGGCGGTGCTGGACCACGGCGAGACGGAGCTGCTGGTGGGGCACGTCGAGGGCGCCTCGGCGGGTGACCCGGTGCGGCTGTTCGCCCGGGCCCGGCAGTCCGGGCACCCGCGGGCGGCCTCGGTGCTGACGGCGGTCTCCGGCGTCCACCCGGACCCGGGCGTGGCCCGGGCGGCCCGCCGCTCGGCGTTCAGCGTCCACACCGGCGGGGCCTAGGGCCTGTCCGGCGGATCTTGGCAGATCAGCGCGCGGCGTTGGGCGCCCGGCTGGGCGTGCGCCCGAGTCGGCCTCGTACTGGACGTA
>NZ_JBHYGR010000268.1:0-3440 GCF_042738155.1 Kitasatospora sp. NPDC059088
GTGGGGGGCGGGGGCGGGGGGGGGGGGGGGGGGGGGGGGCCCTCACCCCGCCCCCCCCCGCGCGGCACCGCCGGGCCGGGGAGCGGTGGGGGGGGCCCCCGGGCCCGGTGCCGTTCCATGCCCGGACGAGGGCGGTCGGCCGGACGGCCCGCCGCGCGGCGGACTGCGGACTGCGGACCGGTGGCGGTAGACCGATGACCGGCGACCGGCCGGTCACGCTGCGTCGATGTCGGCGCCGCGGACGTGTGAGCCCGCCCACAGGGGGTTTCGCATCTACGGTCCTGGATAGTTGTCGCACTCCGCCCGTGCCGCCCCCGACACCGACCGTCACTCCCGGGCCGCCCGCCCGGACACCGGGCCCGCCCCGAAGAACCCAGGCCATGGAGCCTTCCGGCCCCACCTTCCGTCGGCGGCCCCCACCCTCGACCCTCGAACATCAAAACCGGACAAAGCACCACAAACACACCGGCACGCCGGGCCGCAAGCGCCCGCCCGGCCACTACTCGTCGTAGTAGCGAACCCTTTTGCCACCCGTCCCCGGCCCTGCCAAGAATGGCCCGTCGCCAGGCAGCGCCGGCCGGCCCCGTCCGCCGTGCGCAGCCCGCCCGCCCCGCCGCTCTCGGCCGGGGCGCCACGGCCGTCCCGGACGGCCGCGCGGGCCCCGCTCACCCGGAGCCCGTGCGATGCCCCGCGCCCAGTGCCCCGGCACGGCCCCGACGGAAAAGGACCGCCCGCTCCATGCAGCTCAGTCATGCCCGCCGCAACTCCCTGATCACCGGCATCGCCACCCTCGTGGTCGCGAGCGCCGCCACCGCCGCGCTCGCCATCCCGCAGGCCGGGAACACCGCCGAGGCCGCCGCCCCCGCGGCCGCCGTCTCGGTGGACGGCAAGCCGGTGGCCGACCAGGCGCAGGCCGACACCGCTGCCGCTGCCCAGCAGGCCGCCCAGGACGCCCAGGCGGCCCAGGAGGCCCAGGCGAAGGCCGATGCGGACGCCAAGGCCCAGGCCGACGCCCAGGCGCAGGCCGCGGCCGACGCGAAGGCCCAGGCGGACGCCAAGGCCCAGGCCGACGCCGCCGCCTCCCGCTCGCAGCAGCGCCAGAGCCTCGCCGCCCCGACCGGCACCCCGCAGCAGATCGCCGCCCAGATCGTGCCGGCCGGCCAGCTGCAGTGCTTCAGCAACATCGTGGCCCGCGAGAGCAGCTGGAACCCGATGGCCGTCAACGCCTCCTCCGGCGCCTACGGCCTGGTCCAGGCGCTGCCGGGCACCAAGATGGCCTCGGCCGGCTCGGACTGGAAGACCAACCCGGCCACCCAGATCAAGTGGGGCCTGGACTACATGAACTCCCGCTACGGCAGCCCGTGCGGCGCCTGGGCGTTCTGGCAGAGCCACCACTGGTACTGAGCCGCCCGGCTCCGGCCCTCACGCGCACCCGCGCCGGGCCCGGCGCGTCCCACCTGGCGTGGACGCGTCCGGAAGGCGGCGTGAAGATATGGCGTACGCTCGTACGATTTGCCACTGATTGCTCGTAATTACGCACCGTCAGCCCTTTGCCACGGTTCGCGCGCCCTCTTACGCTCCGGCGTCATGCCCTCACCCCTGATCAGCGTCGTGCTCACCGCCTACGACCAGCACGGACAGCTCGCCGACTGCCTGGACTCGCTGCTCGCCCAGACCCTGGCCGACGTCGAGGTGATCGTGGTCGCCGACCGCTCCCCCGAGACCGCGGGCGGGCTCGCCGACGCCTACGCGGCCCGGGACCCCCGGGTGTCGGTGCTGCACCTGAACGCGGCCGTCGGGGTCGGGGTGAGCCGGAACGCGGGCGCGGCGCGGGCCACCGGCGAGCACCTGCTGTTCCTCGACGCCGACCACCTGCTCCCCCGGGACGCCCTCCAGGCGCTCGCCGACCGGCTCCGGCAGACCGGCCCGGTCGACGTCCTGCTGTTCGGCCACTCCCGCCGCCACAACGACCGCGACTGGCCGGGCGGCGCCGAGGCCCTGCTCGCCGAGGCCGGCCCCGAGCCCTTCGCCCCCTTCGACCGGCCCGAACTGTTCGGCGCGCCCCCGCTGGTCTGGGACCGGCTGATCCGCCGCGGCCACTGGGAGGACCTCGGGCTCGCCTTCCCCGACGGCCGCTACGAGGAGATCCCGGTGGTGCACGCGGCGCTGCTCGGCGCCCGCACGGCCGCCGTCCTGGCCCGCGAGTGCGTCCAGCTGCGCCGCCGGGAGACCGTCCACCCGGCCGGCGGGCCGGGCAGCAGCGTGTTCGACCTCTTCGAGCAGTACGAGCGCAGCTTCGCCCTGCTGGAGGACCAGCCCCACCTGTACGCCGTCCGCGACGCCCTGTTCGTCCGGATGATCCGGCACTACCTGTTCGTCTTCGACCTCGCCGGCTGCGTCACCCGCGCCGAACGCCCCCAGTTCTTCCACCGCGCCGCCGAGCACCACCACCGCTTCCAGCCGCCCGGCCACCGCAAGCCGGCCGGCCGCGAGGGCATCAAGTTCTCCCTGCTGGCCGGCGGCGCCTACCCGGCCTTCGAGGTCGCCAAGCTCTCCCACATCGCCCGCGGCACCCTCACCGGCCGCAAGTAGCCCGGCGGGCGGGCGCGGTGCCGCCCCCAGCCGCCATCGCGGCGGCGATCCGGCGGGCGCGCTCGGCCCACACCCCGGCGGGCAGCGGCGGCAGCACGTCCATCCACAGCGGCAGGGTGGAGCCGCGCAGCTGCGTCAGGCCCTCCGGCCGGGCGATCAGCCACAGGTGCAGGTGGGCGCCACCGTCGCCCCAGCGGTTCACGTGGACCCGGCCGATGCCGCCCAGCGACAGCACGGCCCGCTCCACCCGCTGGAGCATCGGGCCGAGCCGGGTGGACAGCTCGGCCGGCAGGTCCAGCAGGTCGTGGTGGGCGCGCGGCTGGAGCAGCACGGTGGCGGGCAGGCCGCTGGGGGCGTCGGCGCCGCTCAGCCGCCAGTGCTCGTCGGTCCAGAGGAAGTCGGAGTCCGGGCGGGCGCACTGCCCGCAGCTCTCCGGACCGTCCTCGCCGTGGCGGGGCGGCTCGGGCAGGACCGGTGACTGGAGCACCCGGACCGTCAGCTCGCCCTCGTACGGGAAGATGTCCCAGAACGGCGCGCCGTCGGTCGGGACGGTCGGGCGCTCGCCGATCGGCAGCCGGGCGAGGTAGGCGTCGGGATTGGCCGGGTCCGCGGAGTCGTTGATCACGACGGCCGAGCCCGTCACATGACACCCCGTCGGCGGTAGCCCGGTCGTGCCCCGCATCGGTGCGGCGCCCCGGCTGCGATCATCGGCGGAGTCCACTTCCTGGGAGGCCCTGTTGACATCCTCCCCGCCCTAGGGCCTGTCCGGCGGATCTTGGCAGATCAGCGCGCGGCGTTGGGCGCCCGGCTGGGCGTGCGCCCGAGTCGGCCTCGTACTGGACGTACTT
>NZ_JBHYGR010000269.1:0-3394 GCF_042738155.1 Kitasatospora sp. NPDC059088
GAGTGTCCTCCCCCCACTTCTGCCCCGAGCTCGGGGCCCCCCCCCGTCCCGGGCGCCCCGCCCCGTGAGGCGGGGGCCGCCCACCGCTGTTGTTCTCGCGAGCAGACCCGTGAACTGCGGGTCAGACGCAGGCCGGCACGAGTGCCGCTACGAACGTCGCCCGCGTCGACTACTCGACGTCTCGACCGACCAGGTCGAGCCCGGCCCCACCGTCAGGATGTCTCCGGCCGGCATCCACAGCATCCAGTGGTCAGCCGGATCATCGACGTCTCGCTGTGAGTAGATCGGGAACACATGGAGCTCGATGCCGTCGAACTCGAACACCGTCTCCAGTGCTGGAGGCCGGATGGTCACGGTCATCAGCCGACGATCTTCGAGCAGCGCTACCGCGGGGACGAGCACGGACCGCGGATCCTCCGAACCCGCGATCACGCGACCTCCGCCCTCCAACCTCCAGGCGGCCATCGAAACCCACAGGTGCCACTCACCGAAGACCGACCCGTTTCCGTAGGGCTCGACCGGGCTACCGAAGTCCATCGCCAGGTTGCTACCGAGCAGGAGTCGAACAGCCCACGCCTGCCTTCCCAGGACCGGCCGGATCAGCTCCTCCATCGCCTCCACGCCCCCGCTCACCGGACTGCCCGCCGGACGGACCACGAACTCCCGGGCCCGGCACAGAGCAGGTAGCCGGACGGAAGGTGAAGGTTCCAGTAGATCGAATCCTCGTTGTCCACGACCGAGAAAGCAGGGAAGACCCGCAGTTCGACATCCGTGAATCTGAATGTCGTGTCCAGGCTGGGCGAAAGAACCTCGGCAGCGACGAGGCGTTGACCCCCGAGGGTCGCGATCGAACTCGACAGGAAGTCCGGGGAGTCCTGCGAGGCCGCCACGATCGACTCACGACTGTCGAGACGCCACGCGACGCTGTAGATGCCGAGTCGGCAACCACGGGTCGAGACACCAGGGTCGAAATCCACGCGCAGCGATCCAGTCTGCGACAGCCGGGCTTCACGGACGCGATGCCCGACCAGGGGCACGACAGCGTTCCGCAGCTTCGCGATGTCCTGGCTTTCCTCGATCTTGGAGTACTGGCTCACGGGCAACCATCACTCCCGTCACCGAGCTCACTCCGCGCGATGTCGATGATGTCCTCCTTCGCCATGTTGCCGTTACCGTCCATGCCAGACTTCATGGTGTTGTGGATGCGCTTGGCCTCGTCCTTGTCGGTCACGCCCCCCTGCTTCATCGCCCACTTTCCAGTCCTGTTGTGACTGGTGTTGTCTCCGTGCTTGCCCTTCTCGAAGTTGGATTCGCCTTCCCAGCGGTCGTACTCGGAATACGGCTCCGGCTCATCGTCTCCGGTGTGCCACCACGGGGCGTCGCCATCGTTGTTGTGCACCAGGACCGGCGCCGCTCCGGCCAGCACATAGTACGTGTGGGTGTCGGCGATGGTGAGGTCATAGGCGACCTGTGGTGCCGTCCTGTAGTTCCTCACGGTCCGGACGATGAGTTTCCGACCATCGGCTGTCAGGACCTCGTGGCCGGGGCGGAGCTCCGAGGCGTCGGTCCAGAGATGTGCGGTCTCGTCCCAGAACGGGTGGTGCTGGGTGCTGGTGAGGTTCTCCACCTTCGCGAACGCGCTGCTGGAGTCCGCAGCCTGCAGGGTCAGGTCTGTGAACCTGCTGTCGTCAGGCGTCCGGATACTGCGGGTCACCGGCTTGGACTCGGTCTTGCCGGTCGTCGGGTCTGTGGCTCGGACCTCGTCACCGGTCTCGATGTCCTCGATCGCCTTGGTCGAACCATCCGCCATGACGACCTTGGTACCGGGCAGGAAGCTGTGCGTGGCTCCCCGGACAAGCGCCAGGGGGCACTTGGCTCCCGCCTTCTCCTCGGCCTTCTCCAGATCCTTTGCCGCGGCCACCCCCGCCTTCTCGGCCTTCTCGGCCTTTCCGGCCGCGCCCACTGCGCGTCCGCCGGGGATCAGGCCCACGAGGCCCTCGGCGGCGTCCAGGTAGTGGCCGTCCTTGATGTCCATGCCGGCGCCCACGACGGTGCCGAGGGCGTTCAGGCCCGGAATGTAGGTCGTGGCGTCGGCAGCCTCGCGGACGTTGCCCCAGAGCGTTCCGCCCCTGGTGATGAGGAAGTAGTGCGGGCTGACGATGTTCGGGTACTTCTTGGTGCCCGAATCCGAGCTCCAGTACTCCTCCGTCCAGGCGCCGTGGCCTTCCGGCTTGAACGTCTCCGTGATGATGTCCCCGTGAGCGGTCTCGCAGGTGCCGAAGCCGCCGCACACGCCCTCGGGGCGGAGACCACTCGGGTCGCTCAGGTTGGTGGGGTCGTTGGTGCTGTAGGCGTAGCCGTTCCACTGTTGGGGGTTGGCCGGGTCGATGACGGGGTCGGGGTTGAGGAAGCGGCCGGTGCCGGGCTGGTACTGGCGGGCGCCCAGGTTGGTGAAGCCGGTCGCGTCGTCCTTGAGGCCGCCGACGTAACCCTTGTCGCCGGCCCAGGCGTTGCCGCTGCCGGAGCCGCGGAGGACGCCGAAGGGGTCGGTCCACCGGCGGTTCACGTTGGTGGTCGCTGAGTCGATGGACAGGGTGCCGCTGTTGTGGTGGTCGGAGAACTGGTACGTCAGCGCGTTCGCGCCCTGGCGGACGAGGGTGACGCCGCCGGGGAGGGCGTAGTAGCGGGTGCCGGTGCTGGCCTTGGCGCCGGTGTCGTAGGTGAGCTCGTCTCCGGCGCCGAGGTTGACGGTGACCTTGCCGGGGTTGCGGCGGACCAGCTGGTTGCCGTCCGCGTCGTAGACGTAGGAGGTGGTGGCACCGCCCTGCTTGAGGGTGGCGAGCTTGCCCTCGACGTCCCAGGTCAGGTCCGCGCCGTTGGCGGCGTCCACCGCGTTCCAGGTGTGGGAGTCCCACTTCGGTGCCCAGCCGGGTGCGTACACCATGAACTTGCCGTCGTCCTGGACGACCGCGAAGTACTTGCTGTTCGGACCGACCCACGACTGCGAGGACCACAGCGGAACCCGCTGCGGGTCGTAGACCACGAAGTTGCCGTCGTCCTGCATCGTCGCCCACGCACCCGCATGACCACCGGTACCGGTCGACCACACCACCACACCGCTGCGCAGCGAGGTCAGCACCAGGTTGCCGTCGGTCTGCATGGTGAGCTGCACGCTGCTGGAGCGCACCGACTCGCCCGGGTTGAGCACGAAGCCCGCGCCCATGGTCTTGTTCGCACCCGGGTTGGCGATCTTCGTCGTGTTGCCCGCCGCGTCGTACTGGTAACTCCCCGGCGTGCTCCCGTTGTTCGGGAACGTCGACTTCACGGCCGACGGCGCGTGCGGACCACCCGCACCCGTCCCCGTGTTGCGGCTCCCCGCGGCAGGCACGTCCTG
>NZ_JBHYGR010000270.1:0-3375 GCF_042738155.1 Kitasatospora sp. NPDC059088
ACCGGCAACGCCGCCAAGGTCACCTCGCGCACCCCGCGCGTCTCCACCGGCCGTCCCGAGCTGACCGAGGCCGCCATCGTGGTCTCCGGCGGCCGCGGCGTCGGTGCCGCCGAGGGCTTCGGCGTGGTCGAGGAGCTCGCGGACGCGCTCGGCGCGGCCGTCGGTGCCTCGCGCGCCGCCGTCGACGCCGGCTGGTACCCGCACAGCAACCAGGTCGGCCAGACCGGCAAGCAGGTCTCGCCGCAGCTCTACATCGCGGCGGGCATCTCCGGTGCCATCCAGCACCGGGCCGGCATGCAGACCTCGAAGACCATCGTGGCCGTCAACAAGGACCCCGAGGCCCCGATCTTCGAGCTGGTCGACTACGGCGTGGTCGGCGACCTGTTCCAGGTGCTGCCGCAGCTCACCACCGAGGTGAAGGCCCGCAAGGGCTGATCCCCGCGCGACGGGTCCCCAGGACCGAGGGCGTGGTACCGGGTGCTCGGTACCGCGCCCTCCGTCGTCGTGCCCCGGGTCCCAGGGAGTGCCGAGCCGGCCCGTAGAGTCGGCCCGACGGCGCCCGGGCGCGGGAGCCTCCGGGGCGAACAGGGCGAGGACGAGGGCGAGGACCGAAGCATGGCACTGCTGACGGCACTTCACGGCGACCACGGCGACGCGGCGGACGCGCTGCGGATCGACGGCCGGACGCTCTCCCGGGAGGAACTGCTGGGCGCGGCGACCGCGGTGGCCGACCGGGTGGCTGGGGCCCCCGCGCTGGCGGTGCTCGCCCGGCCCACCCTGGAGACGGTCACCGCCGTGGTCGGCGGGCTGCTGGCGGGCGTCCCGGTGGTGCCGCTGCCGCCCGACTCGGGCCCCAAGGAGCGCGAGCACATCCTGCGGGACTCGGGCGCCGTGCTGCTGGCGCACGCGGCCGGGGAGGACGCGCCCGACGCCGGGCCGGTGGCGGCCCTGCCCGTCGACCCCGCCGAGCGTTCGGCGACCACCTACGCCGAACCGGCCGCCGACGCGACCGGTTTCGTGCTCTACACCTCGGGCACCACCGGCGCGCCCAAGGGCGCGGTGATCCGGCGGGCGGCGATCGCCGCCGACCTGGACGCCCTCGCCGCCGCCTGGCAGTGGACCGCCGAGGACACCCTGGTGCACGGGCTGCCGCTGTTCCACGTGCACGGGCTGCTGCTCGGCGTGCTCGGCGCCCTGCGCACCGGCAGCCGACTGGTGCACACCGGACGGCCCACCCCGGAGGGGTACGCGCAGGCGGGCGGCAGCCTGTACTTCGGCGTGCCCACCGTGTGGTCCCGGCTGGCGGCGGACCCCGCGGCGGCCGGACGGCTGGCCCCGGCCCGGCTGCTGGTCTCCGGCAGCGCGCCGCTGCCCGTACCGGTCTTCGAGAAGCTGGCGGCGCTCACCGGGCACGCCCCGATCGAGCGCTACGGGATGACCGAGTCGCTGATCACCGTCAGCACCCGGGCGGACGGCGAGCGGCGCCCCGGCAGCGTCGGGCTGCCGGTGGACGGGGTGCGCACCCGGCTGGTCGGCGAGGACGGCGAGCCGGTGCCGTACGACGGGGAGAGCGTCGGCGAACTCCAGGTCAGCGGCCCCACGCTGTTCAGCGGTTACCTCAACCGGCCGGACGCGGACGCCGAGGCCTGGACGGCGGACGGCTGGTTCCGCACCGGGGACGTCGCGGTGATCGGGGCGGACGGCTTCCACCGGATCGTCGGCCGGGCCTCGGTCGACCTGATCAAGAGCGGCGGCTACCGGATCGGCGCGGGCGAGGTGGAGGCCGCGCTGCGCGACCACCCGGCGGTCGCCGACGCGGCCGTGGTCGGCGCGCCGGACGAGGACCTCGGACAGGTGATCGTCGCGTACGTCGTGCCGGACGGCGCCGTGACGGGGGAACAGCTGACGGCCTTCGTGGCGGAGCGGCTCTCGGTGCACAAGCGCCCGCGCCGGGTCGTGCTGGTACCCGAACTGCCCAGGAACGCACTGGGAAAGGTGTTGAAGAAGCAGCTCCTGACGGAGCACCGCAGCCACTGATGAGGGGGCGTCGGGACACGCCCGGCGGTGACGGGTGTTCACCCTGATGCGCCGTCGGGCCCGGAGCCCGGGAAACCTTCCTTTGGCGCACTCCACTGCGCGCGGTGAGCGGACGCGTGCCTAACGTGACGAGCAGGCAGAACTGAATCCACGGGAGACATGCCGCGGCCCCCGGTCGCACGGCCGGGGGCCGCGGCACGTCGGACCGGGTCTGCCGAGGGTACGGACCGGCGCTGCCGGGGCGTACCGCGTGTCCGCAGCAGTTTCCGCAGCCGCCCTTCCGGCGGCCGTACGCCGCAGTGCGTTCGCAGCAGTGAAGGAAGTCAGCAGGGATGACCACCGTCAACACCGGCGCACCGGATGCCGCCGACGAACCGACCGGGCAGCACGCCCCCGCCGCCCGCCCCGCCACCGCCCGTCCTTCGCGGGCCGCGCGGATCCGCCGGGGGATAGGCATGGCGGCCGTGATCGCGGTCGGCGTGGGGACCATCGGCCTCGGCACCGGGGTGACGCCCGCCGCGGCCGAGAAGGCCCCGGCGCACGCCGGGTGGGACGGCTCGCGGTACTGGTTCAAGAACAGCCAGGGGCAGTGGCGCTGGACCACCCACTACAGCGTGTACGTGGCGCGGACCGGCGGCGGCAAGTCCTCGGCGGGGTCCTCGTCCTCCGCGAAGCCCGCCAAGTCCTCGAACGGCGGGATCAAGCAGGGCTGGGACGGCTCGCGGTACTGGTTCAGGAACAGCAAGGGGGAGTGGCGCTGGACCAGCCACTACGACATCTACCTGCAGCGGACCGGCGGTTCCCCGTCCTCCTCCGGCTCCTCGGGGTCCTCCCACGAGGTGGCGGTGGACGGCGACGTCGAGACCGCGGTGGAGTACGCGCTCGCCCAGCTGGGCAAGCCGTTCCGGACGGCCGGCAACGGGCCGGACGGGTACGACTGCTCGGGCCTGGTGCAGCAGTCCTTCCGGCGCGGCGGCATCGACCTGCCGCGGGTGGCCAACGACCAGTACGAGGCCACCACGCCGGTCAAGGCGAGCCAGCTGCGCCGCGGTGACCTGCTGTTCTGGTCGCCGGACGGCACCGCGCGGGGCATCCAGCACGTGGCGATCTACCTGGGCAACAACCGGTACGTGGAGGCCGCGCGGCCCGGGACGCTGATCCGGATCTCCGGGATCAGCAGCGGGTACTACCCCGCGTTCATGGGGCGGCCGTAGCGCCCGGGGTGCGGGGCGTCCGGCCGGTGGGCCGGGCGCCCCCCACCCCCCCCCCCCGGACCTGGCTGTCCCAGGCCCCGGGGGCGGGGGGGGGCGGCCGCCCCGCGGGCGGAGGTGGGGCGGG
>NZ_JBHYGR010000271.1:0-3321 GCF_042738155.1 Kitasatospora sp. NPDC059088
CCAGCCGCAGCCGCGGCCGCGCCCGCCCGAGGCGTACGCGCCGCCGCGCCGGCCGCCCGCGCACCGCGCGCGGGCCGCTCGGCCACCGGCGGCAGGGTGCCCTTGAGCGGCCCCCACTCGTTCGGGTCCGGCACGCCGGCCGGCTGCATCTTGCGCCGGGCCGGTCCCGCGCCGTGGTCCGACTCGCCCGGCTCCTTGGCGCCCGGCCAGTCCTTGGCGACCCGGGCCGCGAGCACGAACTCCTTGCGCAGCGGGTGCCCCTCGAAGCCGTCCGGCAGCAGCAGGGTGGCCAGGTGGGGGTGCCCGGGGAAGTCGATGCCGAACATCTCGTGGGTCTCGCGCTCGTGCCAGGCGGCCCCGGCGTACACCGCGACGGCGCTCGGCAGTGCGGCGCCGTCCCGCGGCACCCGGGTGCGCAGCGCGAGGTGCCGCACGCCC
Organism: Kitasatospora sp. NPDC059088; assembly: GCF_042738155.1. NCBI lineage: Bacteria > Bacillati > Actinomycetota > Actinomycetes > Kitasatosporales > Streptomycetaceae > Kitasatospora > Kitasatospora sp. NPDC059088. Next base: position 439 of record NZ_JBHYGR010000271.1, read on the forward strand.
GGCGCCTCGACGGCGGCCAGGTGGGCGACCACGGAGAAGCCCTCGGCGAGCTCGTCGACGGCGCTCAGCCAGTCGAAGAAGCCCAGGCCCAGCACGTCGCGGGCGGTGGTGAGCGCCTCGATCCAGCGCTCGGCCGGCACGTCGACGGTGATCAGGCCGTACGCCTCGGCGCCGGTCGCCCACTCCCCGACCGACGCCGCGTACTGCTCCGCCGTGAGCGTCTCGACAGGTCGCTCGCCGCGCTCGCTCACGACACTCCTCCATCGTTCGGGGGCCCCGCCACCAGCGGCCGGCGCAGTGCCGCCGCGGGCGCGGTGTAGCGGCCGGGCAGGGACTCGGCGGCGATCTTCTCCTGGAGCTTGAGGATGCCCTGGAGCAGCGCCTCCGGCCGCGGCGGGCAGCCGGGCACGTAGACGTCGACCGGGATGATCTGGTCCACGCCCTTGGTGACGGAGTAGGAGTCCCAGTACGGGCCGCCGGAGTTGGAGCAGGCCCCGAAGGAGATGACGTACTTCGGCTCGGGCATCTGCTCGTAGAGCCGCTTGACGGCGGGCGCCATCTTGTCGGTGACCGTCCCGGAGACGATCATCAGGTCCGCCTGCCGGGGGCCGGGCGCGAACGGGATCACACCCATCCGGATGAAGTCGTGCTTGGCCATGGACGCGGCGATGAACTCGATCGCGCAGCAGGCCAGGCCGAAGTTGAAGCACCAGAGGCTGTAGCGGCGGCCCCAGTTGAGCACGACCTTGACCGGGTCCGGCGCGAGCCGGGCCAGCGGGCCGATGCTGCGGCGCCCGACGGCGCCGGGGGCGGCCGGGTCGGGCAGTCCGAGCGGGACGGGACCGCCCTGGCCACCGTGCGAGTGGGTGTGCGTCACGTCCATTCCAGAACGCCCTTCTTCCAGGCGTAGAGCAGTCCGACCGCGAGGAAGCCGATGAAGAGGAACATCTCGATCAGCGTTCCGGCGCCGTACCCGGCGGTGGCGAAGACGGTCGCCCACGGGAACAGGTAGATCGCGTCGACCGCGAAGATCACGTAGAGGAAGGCGTACACGTAGTAGCGGATCTGGGTGTGCGCCCAGTCCTCGCCCACCGGGTCCACCCCGCACTCGTAGGCGAGGAGCTTCTCGGGCGAGTACACCACCGGCCGGAGCAGCCGGTTGGCGGTGAACGCCACGGTCACGAAGAGCACCCCGATGACGGCCAGCAGGCCCATCGCGGCGTACGCGTCGAAGTAGCCGCCGCCGACCGACGGGTCGGCCGCGACGGCAGCCACCTGCTGCCCCTCCATGCCTTCGCCTCCACCTCGGCCGCGAACCCGCCCTCAAGACAGTTCTACGACTTTTCCTCACACGGTCTTAACCATGGCCAATGCGTGAGTCTAAGGGGAGGGCTCCACTCCCCCCGAAACCTGCCCGCTCCGCAAGACGTCCCGTGGACAACCCGGTGAACGCCCGGAGGCCCTCCGGGGTGGGGATAACCCCCGCCCCGGAAGATGTATCACCCCCATGGCACATCCCCTCCCCCGTTCGGGATGCTGGGGGCCGCCAGCTCGAACGAGGGGACGGATGATCCGATGAAGTCGCTGAACCGCGCCGTGGACGCCATCAAGGAGCAGGACGCTCGGATGGAGCGCCCGCCGCTGTACGGCGCGCGGATGTGGCGCCAGGTCGGACACCTGATGCTCAACTTCCCGCTGGGCATCGCCGGCTTCGTGCTCTCGGTGACCGCGCTGTCGGCCGGCCTGGGCCTGTCGGTGACGGTGATCGGCCTGCCGGTGCTGGCCGCCGGCCTGGCCGGGTCCCGTGCCCTGGGCGCCCTGGGCCGCAGCCGGGCCCGCTCGGCGTACGGCTCCGCGATCGACGATCCGCAGCCGGTGAAGCAGCGCCGCCCGGGCCTGGTCGGCTACACCATCGCCCACCTCACCGACCTGCTGAACTGGCGCTCGGCGCTCTACAACGTGCTGATGCTGCCCTGGGGCATCCTGAGCTTCACCCTGACCCTGGTCTCGGTGATCACGCTGTGGCCGGTGCTGCCCTTCATCGTGCGCGCGATGGCCGCGGTCGACCGGATCCTGATCGAGTCGCTGCTCTTCCCCGGCGCGCTGGCCGAGCGGGTGCGCGAGCTGGAGGACGACCGCGGCACCGTCGTCGAGACCGCCGCCGCCGACCTGCGCCGGATCGAGCGGGACCTGCACGACGGCGCCCAGGCCCGGCTGGTCGCGCTGGCGATGGACCTCGGCATGGCCAAGGAGCGGCTGCGGGAGGTGGAGACCCAGGAGGACATGGCGGTCGCCGCCCGGATGGTCGACAACGCGCACGGTGAGGTGAAGCTGGCCCTCCAGGAGCTGCGCGACCTGGCCCGCGGCATCCACCCGGCGGTGCTCACCGACCGCGGCCTGGACGCGGCGCTGTCCGCGGTGTCGGCCCGCTGCACCGTCCCGGGCGGGGTGAAGGTGAACGTCGACCTGGCCGGGCCGGACGGCGAGCCCGAGCGCCCGGACTCGGCGGTCGAGGGCATCGCGTACTTCACCGTCAGCGAGCTGCTGACCAACGTCTCCAAGCACGCCGGCGCCACCAGCGCCTCGGTCGATGTCTGGCGCTCGGACGACCAGCTGATGGTGCTGGTCCAGGACGACGGCCGGGGCGGGGCGGCCCCCTACCCGGGCAGCGGCCTGGCCGGGCTGGCCGAGCGGATCCGGGCGGTGGACGGGGTGTTCCTGGTGGAGAGCCCGGAGGGCGGCCCGACCACCGTCACCGTCGAGCTGCCCTGGCGCACCCGCACCGCCCGCCGCTAGGGCCTGTCCGGCGGATCTTGGCAGATCAGCGCGCGGCGTTGGGCGCCCGGCTGGGCGTGCGCCCGAGTCGGCCTCGTACTGGACGTA
>NZ_JBHYGR010000272.1:0-3030 GCF_042738155.1 Kitasatospora sp. NPDC059088
CCCCGGCGCCGGTGCCGCCAAGCGCACCGGCGGCGGCTCGCGCACCCTGAACGCCCGCTTCCCCGGCACCTGCCCGTGCAGCCGCCCGTACGCCAAGGGCGACAAGATCACCAAGGTCGGCAGCAGCTGGGGCCACCCGGAGTGCGCCGCCGCCCACGCCTGAGCACCTCCGGCCACGTCTGAGCACCTCCGGCCCGCCGTCTGAGTACGGGTACTCAGGCGGCGGCCCGGCCCGGCGGGCACGATGGTGATCATGACGAAGCGCGCGGGGACGGACGGCCGGGGCGGCCGCAGGGCGGTGCGGGTGGCACTGGTGACGACGGTCGCGGGAGCGGCGGTGCTCGGCACGGTCGGCTACCGCGGCGTCGTGACGGTCGCGGAGGAGGTCCCGCGGGTGTGGTCGGGGGAGCCGTACCCGGTGGCCGACCCGGCCGCCGTCGCCGCGCACCTGGACGCCCGGACCCAGGCCGTCTACGACGCCCTCGCCCTGCCGCCCGGTGTGGCGCTGGCCCCGGTGCCGGTCGGCGACGACGGGATCTCCGCCAAGGTCCAGGGCGTCTGCCACGCCCGCGGCCTGGAGCACCTCCTGGAGAGCATGAACGACGGCGGCGCCGACCAGCCCCGCACGGCCGTGCTCGCCGCCCGCTTCACCCTTGCCGGGGTCGGCGCCACCCAGGGGACGGAGGCCCTGGGGCACGCCCGGCGGACCCTGACCGCCCAGGGCTGGACGGTCGTCTCGGCGGACGAGTCCGCGCCCGTCCCCAGCCTGAGCCTGGCACCGCCCGCGGACGGCCCGGGCGCCCTCGCCGAGGGCGCCTCGCTCCGCTACGACCCGGTGGCCCGGACCCTCACCGTCGGCGCGGGCGCCGAGTGCTCCCGCTTCACCGACGGCACCGCGGTGGACGGGGCCGGGCAGCCGACCGCGCTGCCGACCCCCACCGCCCCGAAGCAGCTGCGCGCCCGCTGAGTACCCGACCCACCGCGCTCCGTACAGCCGGGTGGGCACGTCGGCGAAGGCAGGTGAGTGCGGTGATCGTCTCCGAGACCCCGGAGTTCCACATCGGCGACCGGGTGTGGGTGTACCGGGAATCCTCCTACGGCGCGGTGGAGAGCGCCGTCGTGGTGGACACCCCCGCGGACCGCAGCCTGCGGCTGGAGTTCGCCGACGGCCACCGCAACCACCTGCGCCACGGCCGGGTCGAGCTGCACGGCCTGCACCGGAAGGGTGTTGACGGAGCGTTAAGATCCTGCCCCGGAAAGCCTCCGGCCGCCCCGGCCGCTGCCATCATGGGCACGACACCGGCGGCGGGCGCCGGAGTTCGACCGTGAGGAGCGGGCGTGACGGAAGCCGGTACGGCGATCGACCAGCCGCGGCAGCAGCCGGTGACGGTGGCGGACGAGCAGGTCGGGCTGAACGGCGCGATCGCGGCCGCGCTGACCCGGGCCGTGGGCTCGATGCCCGCCCTGTACGTGACCCTGGTGCTGGTCGCCGGCTGGATGGCGCTGGCGACCTGGGGGCCGCTGCACTCGATCGACCCCTACCCCTTCGGCTTCCTGCTGTTCCTGGACAACGTCGTCCAACTGGTGCTCTGCCTGGCGATCCTGGTCGGCCAGCGGGTGCTGGGCCAGGCCGCCGACCGCCGGGCGGTGCAGACCTACGAGAACGCCGAGGCGATCTTCGCCAAGGTCGCCGACCTCCAGGCGCACCTGGACCGGCACGACCGGGCGCTCGGGCGCGGGGTGAGCCTGCTGGAGACCAGCGGGCACCCGTGGATCCAGCGGCACCGGGTACAGCCGCCGCCGCAGGCCCTGGACCAGGCCGCCGGGACCAACGGGCGGATCGCCGCCTGGCTGACCGGGCGGCTGGGCAGCATGTGGGCGTTCTACCTCGCCGCCGTGACCCAGGTGCTGTGGATCGGCCTGTCCCAGCTCGGGGTGCAGACCTTCGACCCGTACCCGTTCGCCTTCATGAGCTTCCTGTCCACCCTGGCCCAGCTGGTCTTCATGATCGTGATCATGGTCGGGCAGGACGTGCTGGGCAAGGCCGGCGACCGCCGCGCCGAGCAGACCCTGCTGGACGCCGAGGCCGTGCTGCACGAGTGCGGCCGGATGAAGGCCCGGCTGGAGGCGCAGGGGAGGGTGATCGAGAGCCTGGCCGACTACACCGACGCCCAGGTCACCCGGCAGCTGGCCCGGGCCATCCACCGCAGCCGGGTGGCGGCGGCGGTCGAGGACGGCGAGGAGGCGGGCAGCCGCCCGGCCCTGCTGCCCTGGGAGGACCTGCCCGAGGAACTGCGCACGGCCAACCGGCGCCAGGCCCGCCAGCTCGGCGAGCGCCTCGCCGCGGTCGGCTGCCTGATGGTGCCCACCTCCGAGCGGGTCGCCCCGGACGCCGTCGGCGGCTTCGAGGACTTCACCGAGGAGGAGGCCGAGGTGCTGGCCCGGCTGGAGCACGAGCACGAGCACCGCTACGGCACGGGCGCCGAACCGGAGGCGCTGCTCCCCGGCCAGCGGGACGGCCGGGCGGCGTTCCTGCCCTGGGAGGAGCTGTCGGACCGGGCCCGGGGCCGGACGGTGGAGTCGGTGCGGCTGATCCCCGCCGTGCTCGCCGAGGTCGGCTTCCAGGTGATCCGGATCGGCCGGGTCGCCGACGGCGCGGGGGAGTTGGACTTCACCCCCGAGGAGTGGGCCACCCTCGGCCGGGCCCTGATGGCCTCCGGCGTCCTGGTCGCGCTCGCCGAGGGCGTCGCGGACCCGGAGGAGGTGATAGCGATCGTCAAGCTGCTGCGCGAGGCGAGCAGCACCCATCCGCGGCGCTTCGTCCGGGAGTTGGCGGCGGCCTCGACCTTCGACACCGGGCTGCGGCCCGACACCCGCTACGCCGAGTACCGCGGGCCCGCGCTGGAGGCGAGGCGGCGGGGCCCCCCCCCCGCCGCGGGGCGGCGCGCCGGCCGCCCCCGCCCCGCCCCCGCCCCGCCCGCAGGGGGTGAGGACCGCGGCAGGCGGCGCCCCCCCCCCCACGCGACCCGA
>NZ_JBHYGR010000272.1:3040-3301 GCF_042738155.1 Kitasatospora sp. NPDC059088
GCTGGCGCGGACCCCGCCCGGCCGCCGGGAGCGCGCCCGCGGGGGCGCCGGACGAGCTCGCCGGGTACCGGGACCTCCTGTGGGAGATCGCGACCGTGGTCGCGGACGCCAACGAGGAGGGCGGCATCCTCGGCCTGGGCGCCCGTACCCGGGTGCCGAACGAGGTGGCCGCCATGGAGGCCGTCCGGGCCGCGAGCCTGGGCGAGCCCGAGGCCGCGACGGCTCGGCCTCGGGCCAGGACGGGCCCGCGCAAGCGCGGCT
>NZ_JBHYGR010000273.1:0-3205 GCF_042738155.1 Kitasatospora sp. NPDC059088
GGGGCGGGGGGGGGGGGCGGCCGGCCCCCCCCGGGGGTGGGGGCGGGGGGGGGGGGGGGGCGGGGGGGGGGGGGGGCGGGGGGGGGGGGGGGGGGGGGGGCGGGGGGGGGGGGGGGGGCGCGCCGCCCCCCCCCCCCGCGAGCGCACGGGGTAGCCGGAGTCGGTGACGCATCGTCACTCCTTGCTGGGGGGTGTGGGGGTGGGCCTCGGGCAGCTGCTGCCGAGGCCGTCGCCTGGCACCGTGCCACGGTTGCCGCACCACAATCAATAGGGTGTGACATGTCACTTTGATTCGTGCACCCGAGCTTCGGACGCGAAGCACAGGAGCCGGTGGAACGGCTGACAGCGGCGGTTCGCGAGGCCCTGTGAGGACCCTTGCGATGACATATAACCTGTGACATTGTTCTGACCCTGATTCCGGTGACAGGTCACACGTCAACTCCCCCTCAGCCTCGTGGCCGACGCCGCGTCACCTCCCCCACCTCAGGACAAGGACACCGCAGTGCGTCTGCGCCAATCCCTTCCGCTCCTGGTGGCCGCCGCTCTCGCCGGCCCCGCCACCCTGCTCCCGACCCCTGCCCTCGCCGCGTCCCCGGCGCCGGTCGCCGCCGCGGCCCCCGCCTCGACCTCGGCGGTCCCGGGCCGGGCCCCGACCGCGCCGAAGCCGTTCGGCGCCGAGACGGCCGCCCCGTCCTCCTCCGAGCAGCTCGGCCGCACGGCCGCCCCGCTCCCGGCGGACCAGCTCGGCCAGGCCCTCCAGCCGACCGGCACGGCCGTCCGGTCCGCCCCGCAGTCGAAGTCCGCCGCCGCGGCCCAGCACGCGCTGACCGCCCAGGCGCCCGCCGCGGCCGGCTGCGCGCCCTCGGACTTCGGCAGCCGCAGCGGCGCCGGCCTGGTCTCCTTCGTCCAGGCCTCGACCACGGACTGCGTCAGCACGCTGTTCAACGTCACCGGCAGCGACGCGGCCGCCGTCTTCAAGCAGTCGCAGATGCTCGCCGTCGCCAACGCCTTCAAGGCCCAGGCCGCGAACTACTCCGGCGACAACTCCGCCAACCTCCTGCAGCTGGTGCTCTTCCTGCGGGCCGGCTACTACGTCCAGTCCAACAACGCGGGCACCGTCGGGCCCTACGACGCCTCGCTCACCGGCGCCGTCAAGGGCGGCCTCGACGCCTTCTTCGCGGGCTCGCACTGGAAGGACGTCAGCGACGCCAACGGCACCGTGCTCAACGAGGTGCTGGTCCTCACCGACAGCGCCAACATCCAGGGCCAGTACCTGAAGGTCTACCAGCAGGTCCTGAACGGCTACGACAACGGCTACAACGCCTTCCCGAAGATGGTGAAGGCCGTCAACGCCGTGCTGTACGCGCCGTTGTGGCGGGCCAACTGGAACCCGGACTACGTCAGCGCGATCGGCGCCGACCCGAGCGTGATCACCGCGCTGGCGAACTTCGCGCAGAAGCACAAGGACCTGCTCGGCACCGCCAACCAGTTCCTCGACGTCAACGCCGGCAACGACCTCGCCCGCACCGCCGGCGACGGCGGCTCCGTCGCGGCCTTCACCCGCCCGCTGGTCAAGCAGCTCCTCGACAGCACCCCGGTCACCGGCAGCACCGGCCCGCTGTACGTGTACACCGCGTACAACGCCAACCAGTACGACAGCACGCAGTGCTCCACCTACGGCACCTGCGACCTCCCCGGCAAGCTCACCGCCGCCGTGCTGCCCAACACCCTCGTCTGCGACAACCGCACCATCCGCACCGAGGACCTCACCCCCGCCGAGCTGGCCACCGTCTGCGCGAGCCTGCGCGGCGAGGACACCTTCTTCCACAACCTGGTCAAGGACGACGGCCCGATACCCGGCCAGTACGGCAAGAGCATCACCCTCGCCGTCTTCGCCAACCGGGACGACTACCTGACCTACTCCTGGGCGATCTACAACAACTCCACCGACAACGGCGGCCAGACCGTCATGGACGTCACCGACCCCAACAACAAGCCCGTGTCGGTGATGTACAAGAAGTCCTACATCGACGGCTTCCCGGCCAACGTGTGGAACCTCAACCACGAGTACACCCACTACCTCGACAACATCTACGACATGAAGGGCAACTTCGGCACCGAGATCTCCGTCCCGGACATCTGGTGGATCGAGGGCGTCGCCGAGTACGAGTCGTACACCTACCGCGGCACCACCGACACCCAGGCGATGGCCGAGGCCGCCACGCACCGGTACAAGCTGAGCACCGTCTTCCAGAACACCTACGACAACTCGGACACGGTGCGCACCTACCCGTGGGGCTACCTGGCCGTGCGGTACATGGTCGAGAAGCACCCGGACGTCATCCAGAACATGCTCGGCCACTTCCGCACCGGCGACTACCAGGGCGGCTACGCCGTCTACAACGGCCTCGGCACCTCCTACGACGCCGACTTCGACACCTGGCTGAACGCCTGCGCCGCCGGCGCCTGCTACGCGGACGGCCCGACCGCGCTCTTCGACCAGTCGGTCAACGGCGCCACCGTCACCCTCACCGACAAGTCCGTGGAGACCAACTCCCAGGCCTCGCTTGCTTCCTGGCACTGGACCTTCGGTGACGGCAGCAGCTCCGAGGACCGCAACCCGGTCCACACCTACGCGGCCGCCGGCACCTACACCGTCAACCTGACCGTGACCGACAGCGCCGGCAAGTCCACCAGCACCCCGACCTCGGTCACCGTCACCACCGGCGGCACCACCACCCTGCCGACCTGCACCGACCCGCGCACCGACGCCCTCGGCCAGAACTGCTCCCGGCCGAACCAGGCCCGCACCGCCGGGAACCTGGACTACTTCTACGTCTACCTGCCGGCCGGCACCAGCACCTTGAAGGTCTCCACCTCCGGCGGCACCGGCACGGCGGCCCTGTACTACAACGCCGACACCTGGGCCTCCCCCAGCGCCCACACGGCCGCCTCCACCAACCCGGGCACCACCCAGAGCCTGACCGTCACCAACCCGGCGGCCGGCTACCGGTACGTCAGCCTGTACGCCACCACCGACTTCAGCGGGGTGACGGTCAGCACCCAGTTCTGAGCCGGTACTTCGGCGAACCGCCCCAGCGGCGGCCCCCCCCCCCCGGGGGGGGCCCCGCGGGGGGGGGGCGGGGGGGGGGGACACCCCGGCGCGGGGGGGGGGTCCAACGGGGGGGGGGGGGGCCCCCCCCCC
>NZ_JBHYGR010000274.1:0-3188 GCF_042738155.1 Kitasatospora sp. NPDC059088
GCCCCCCTGGTGTTTCTGATCCCGCGACCACCGAGATCTACTCTTGCTTTGTCGTCGGCAGCTTCAGTTGTGTATCCGCGACCGCCCGCAGTGACGTACGGACGGGCCCGCCGCCCCGGCGGAGTCGGCGGGCCCTTCGGCGTTCCCCGGCAGCGGCGGCCGGACCGGGCTCAGGCCTCGGTCAGCTCCCGGGCGCGCTTGACGTCGTCGGCCATCCGGTCCAGCAGCGCCTCGATGGAGTCGAACTTCTCCATCCCGCGCAGGTAGGCCAGGAAGTCCACGGCCACGTGCAGCCCGTACAGGTCCAGCCCGACCCGGTCGATGGCGTACGCCTCGACGGTACGGGCGGTGCCGTCGAAGGTCGGGTTGGTGCCGACCGAGATCGCCGCCGGCATCCGCTCGCCCGCGGCGGTCAGCCAGCCCGCGTACACGCCGTCGGCCGGGACGGCGCTGTGCGGCACGGTCTCCACGTTGGCGGTCGGGTAGCCGAGCTCGCGGCCGCGCTGCGCGCCGCGCACCACCACGCCCTCGACCCGGTGCGGGCGGCCGAGCACCTCGCCCGCGCCGGCCATGTCCCCGGTCTCGACCAGGCGGCGGGTCAGGCTGGAGGAGAACGGCTCGCCGTCCCCGGCGGTGCCGCACACCTGGAGGTCCACCACCTCGACCTGGAAGTCGTCCGCCCCGCCCAGCTCGGCGAGCAGCGCGACGTTCCCCGCGGCCCGGTGCCCGAAGCGGAAGTTGGGGCCCTCGATCACCACCCGGGCGTGCAGCGCGTCCACCAGCACCTGCCGGACGAAGGTCTCCGGGGACTCCTGGGAGAACTCGGTGGTGAACGGCAGCACCAGCACCGCGTCCACGCCGAGTTCGGCGATCAGCTCGGCCCGGCGCGGGTGCGGCGCGAGCAGCGGCGGGTGGCTGCCCGGGCGGATCACCTCGCGCGGGTGCGGGTCGAAGGTCACCACGACCGAGGGCAGGCCCAGTTCACGGGCCCGCTCGACGGCCCGCCCGATGATCAGCTGATGCCCGCGGTGCACCCCGTCGAACGAGCCGATGGTGACGACGCTGCGTCCCCAGTCACCGGGGATCTCCTCCAGGCCACGCCAGCGCTGCACCCGACTGCTCCTTGTTCCGTACGGTGCGTGCCCTCGGCACGCTCAAACGCTCACAACCGAACCCCTATAGCGTGCCATGCGCCTGCCCCGGCTCAGGCACCGGAAGGGGGGTTGGGCGCACCGGCGCACGGACGGCCCGCACGGCCGCGGTCCGCTCCGCCTCGGCGGCGGCGTACTGGGCGTCCCGGCCGGCCGCCACCAGGGCCCGCATCCGGGCCAGCCGGGGCCCGTCCGGGGCGGTCGGGGCGGCGTCGGACGGCCACCTGGCGAGCAGCCGGGCGAACGCCGCCGACCGCCCCGCGCACCGCACCAGCAGCTCGTCCGCGCCCGCCAGCCCCGGCACCGCCCGGGCCAGCACGGCGCGCGCCCGGGCCGGGTTCTCGGCCGCGCAGTGCTCGGCGAGGCGCTCCACGGCCGCGGTGAGCACCGCCCGGTCGGCCTCGGTGGCGAGCAGGGTGTCCAGCAGCTCGCAGCGCAGCGCGTCCGCCGCCGGGTCGGCCACCGGGACGGACAGCGCCTCGGCGAAGGGCGTGCGGACCGCCGCCGCGGGGGCGGCCAGGACGCCGCCGAGCAGCACCCGCAGCTCCAGCCGGGCGGCCGGCCCGTCGATCGCGGCCCGCCCCAGCCGACGGCCGAGGTAGTCGACGGCGACCGGCCCGGCCAGCGCCGGGTGGCGGCGCAGCAGCCGGGCGGCCAGGTCGGCGCTGCGCCGGGCGGCCACCGGGGCGCGGGCGTCGGCCAGCACCCGCAGGGTCTCGGCGGGGGCCGCGCCGGGCGCCGCCAGGGCGTCGGCGAGTGCGGCCAGCACGGGCTCCGGGTCGCTCTCCAGGGCCGGGGCGAGGGCGCGCGGGGTCAGGAAGGCGTCGCCGCCCGCGCGGTGCAGGGCGAGTGCGGCGTCCAGGTGCCCGGCCCTGGTCACCGGGTCGGCGACCAGCAGGGCCAGCGCGGCGCCGTGCAGGGCCGGTTCGTCCTCGCGGGCGAGCAGGGTCAGCGCGGCGAAGCGCAGCAGTTCGGTGCCGGCCCCGCTCGCGTACGGGGCGGTCCGCAGCGCGTGGACGGCGGCAGCGACGTGCCGTTCGGGCCGGCGGTCGTGGCTCCAGCGGTCCACCGCGCGGCAGAGCGCGGACGGCTCCTCGGCGGCGAGCACGGTGAGCAGCGCGTCCGCCCGCGGGTGCGCGGCGTCGGCCAGCGCGTCCGCCAACTCGTCCAGGGCGGACCGGCGGTGGGCGTGCAGCAGGTCGTGGGCGAGGTCCGCCACCGTACGGCCCGGGCGGCCCGGCAGACCGGCCGGGTCGTCGAACCAGGCGCAGAGCAGCGGGAACACCGCGACCGGGTCGGCGCGCAGCCGGTCGGCCGCAGCCGCGAGGAACTGCTGCCCGGGGCCGTCGGCGGCCACCAGGCGGCGCAGCAGGGCGAGTTCGGCCTCGACGGGCAGGCCGAGACCGGTCCAGAACGCGGGGTCGAAGCGGTTCAGCCCGTCGACCGCCTGCCAGCCGCCCGCGGTGGCCGCCCGTTCGGCCGTCCGGCGGGCCAACTGGTCGAGCAGCGCGAGGTGTTCGGTCGGGTCGGGGCTGGCGGCGAGTCCGGCGGTGAGCAACCGGGCCGCCCACCAGGCGGGTTCGCTGCCGGGCGGGCGCAGGTCCAGCGCGCGCCAGATCCGGTGCAGCCACGGGTCCAGGGCGGTCGCGCCCCAGGTCTCGGCGACCCGGCGCAGCGCGGCGGTCACCGGGCCGATCCGGTGGCGAGGAACGCCCGGCCCGGGCCCCTCCGGCCCGGGCGGGGTGTCCTCGGCCTCGCCGAGCAGCATCCGCAGCGCCGCGTCCAGGTCCAGGTGCCGGCCCTGCAGCCAGTCGGCGAACTCCCCGTGGGCGAAGCGGAAGCCGGGCCCGGCGGGGACGAACAGCCCCTCGGCGAGCACCGCCGTGGCCCAGCCGCCGTCGACCGGGAACAGCTCCTGGAAGGCCTCCCGGCCGAGCGCGCCCGGCTCCTCCCCGAGCATCCGCCGGGCCGCCTCGTGCACCCGCCCGGCCACCGCCGCCGCCAGCCGGCGCACCCGGCCCCGGCGCGGCCCGGCGG
>NZ_JBHYGR010000275.1:0-3041 GCF_042738155.1 Kitasatospora sp. NPDC059088
GCGGCGGCGGGGGGGGGGCGGGCGGGGGCGCGCGGGCGCCCGCCGGCCGGGCGCCGGGGGGCCCGGGGGGGGGGCCGGGGGCGCACGGCCGGGGTGGCGGTCGCGCTGGTCCTGGTGCCCCGGGCGGCCGTCGCCGCGCACGCCGTGCCCTGGATCAGCACCGACTACGGGTGCTGGCCGCTGCTGGTGCTCGCCGCGGCGGCGGCGGTGACGGCCTGGCGCAACGGTTCCCGGGGCGGCGACTCCCGGGGCGCCCGCGAACTGGCCGTCCGCGAACTGGCCGCCCTGGCCCTGGCCTCCCCGTTGCTGCTCGCCCAGGCCGGCACGGTGGCCTGGGGCGACCCGACCGCGCTCGCCGTCCTGGCGACCGTCCTCACGGCAGCCCTGGCGGCCGTCCCGCTCGCCGGCCGCCTCGGACGGTCCCGGCGCTGAACGACCCGACCCCGCCGAGCGGCCCCCCGGCCGAGCGGCGGGGTTCGTCGCGCACGTATTACTCCGTTTGACGTAGCATTCCGTTCAACGGACTATCGGGCCGTCGACTCCACCGGATCCGGCGGGCCCGCGCGAGAGGATGCCCATGCCGTTCACCCTGTCTCACCCCGCGGCCGTCCTGCCCCTGCTGCGGACGCCGTTCAGCCGGGTCGCGCTGGTGGCCGGGGCCGTCGCGCCGGACCTGCCGTACTTTCTGGTCACCACCGGACTGCCGGTCAGCGCCCAGTCCTGGTACGAGCCCTTCGCCAACGCCACCACCACCCACACCCTGCCCGGCGCCCTCACCGTCGGCCTTCCGTACACCCTCGCGCTGTGGGCGCTCCTCCTGGCCGGGTGGCGGCCGCTGGCCGCGCTGCTGCCGCTCCCGGCGCCCGCCGCGCGGCAGTCGTCGGGCGGTACAGGTGGTACGGGCGGTACGGCCGGGGCGGTGGTGCGGCGGGTCGGCTGGGTCCTGCTGTCCGCGGTGATCGGGCTCGCCACCCACCTGGTCTGGGACTCCTTCACCCACTACGACGGCTTCGTGGTCACCCGCGCGCCGTGGCTGAACACCACCTTGGCCGGCAGCCTCACCTGGGCCCGGGCCCTGCAACACGCCAGCACCATCGGCGGCCTGGCTGCCATCGCGGTCTTCGTCTGGCGCCGACGGGACCGGCTGCGCACCGGCGCCCGGCCCTTCACCGGCCGGCGCCGCCACATCCTGGTCGCGCTGGCCCTGTGCGCGGCCGCCGGGGCCGTCGCGCATGCCTGGTGGTGGCTGGCCGGCCCGCAGGCGGTGGCCGACGGGCGGCCGTTGGACGCCCTGCTGGAAGGCGTGCTGTCCGACGCGGCGAAGGGCGCGGGCGCCGGCCTGATCGCGGCCCTGGTGCTGTACACCGCCGCCTGGTGGATCCGTCACGCGGCCCTCGCACTGCGCGGTCGCGCGGGCGCCGCAGAGGCCGGTACCACGGCCTGAACGCGGCAGACCGTCGTGCCGCCCTACGGGTCGTCCGACGGTTCGGCAAGTCCTGCCTGCCGTCCAGGACTTCGCTGTCGTGCGACGTTTCGGGGGCGCCCCCCGGGCGCCCCCGAAGGGCCGGACGCTGGGTCCGGGCGGTGGCCGGCTCCGCTGCATCGGAGGGCGGCCGCGGTCCCTGGGTGTCGATTGCTCGCGACCGGGACTTCGGGTTCAAGGCTGGCGGGGAGCGGGGCCGGAACGCCCAGTTGCGTGCTGCGGGGCCGGACGGCGGGATGGCGGCGGCGCTGGACGGGGTCGCTTCGGTGGTGGATGACCTGGGCCTTTTCCCGTTCCACCGGGCGTGATTGTTGCGGCGGGTTCCGGACTCGCGCGCAAGAAATCCCGGGGATGGTGTCCGTCGGGACGGAAAACCCGGACAGGGGCGCGATCCGGCGTGTGCGGGGGCGCTCACGGTGGCCGCGAGCTGCGGATACCTCCGTCGATCATGCGATGTTCTTTCGGAGCGGAATGCCGGTTGGGCCGTTCGGGGAATTCGCGGGGCACGTCGTACCCGAGAATGAACGGCGGGTGCCGGGCGGGAGCTGCAATCTCCGGTCCGGGTCTTCAAGACTCGATTGAACGTCAATTCGATTGTAGGGACTTCGTATGAGTGTGCCGCGTCCGCGGCGGACGACGGCGAGCAGCAGCGTGCTGCCCGTTTCGGCCGTCGTCCTGGCGTTGGGTGTTCTGACCGCGGTCGTCGTTCTCGCCCTGGCCGGGGTGTCCACCGAGACGATCATCGCCCTGTCGAGCGCGGCGGTCTTCGCCGCGGCCGAGCTGACCAGACGGCTGGTCGCCGCCGTCGCCCGCGGACGCCGGCGCAGGTGAGCGTGCGCCATGGGACGGCACAAGAAGGCAGTGCCGGACGGTGCGTTCGCGGAACGGCTCGCCGTGTACCTGCGCGGCCTGCGGGAGCGCAGCGGCAAGACCTACGAGGCCATGGAACCCTTCTCCGTCGCGACCTTCTCGCGTGCGGACTCCGGTGCTTCCAGGCCGAGTTGGCGCGTCGTGGAGGCCTACGTACGGGCCTGCGGCGGACGGCCGTCGGAGCTGCGCAAGGCCGGCCGGCTGTGGCAGGAGACGCCCGCGAGCCAGCCGGCGGCGGACGCCCCGGCCGACGGCGCCGACGCCTGGCCCGAACCGGACACCCTGGTGGAGCCCCACCAGCTCGGCGAGGTCATGCGGATCGCACGGAAGGCGTGCGGCGACCCGTCCTTGCGCGGCCTGGAGGTGCGGGCGGCGCAGCTGGGTGAACAGCTCTCCCGCAGTACGCTCAGCGATGCGCTGCGCAAGCGCGGCGGGCCGCAGTTGCGGACGTTCTGCGTCTTCATGCGGGTGATCGCGGACTATCCGGGGTCGCCGGCCGCCGGCTACCCGGCCCGGGTGTGGGCCGAGGCCTGGCACCGGGTGCAGGAGGGGGGCGGCGGGGCGGCGGCGCCCGCGGTCGGGCCGGGGCGTCCCGCGACCGCGCCCCGGGCCGGCGCCGCCCCCCGCGGGGGGGGGGGGGGGCCCCCGCGGGGGGGCCCCCCCCGGGGGGGCGGCCGGGCGGCGCGGC
>NZ_JBHYGR010000276.1:0-2913 GCF_042738155.1 Kitasatospora sp. NPDC059088
TATCAGGTAGATGTTGAAAAGTTCCCTAAGAATGATTTTTTCGGTGATCCGATAGGAGGCTTATATTGGTATGGCGGAATTTGAACAAGTCGGTCATGAATCCGGGGGTCATTCCCCGGGTAAAAAGAAATTCCAATTAAACAAAAAGAATATTGTCATTATCGGGTCGGTTGCAATTGGGGTCTTTCTATTAGTCTCCCTTGTGACGCGTGGGCGTCCTGCTGAGGAAGAACAGTACGTGACTTCTGAAGCATTAGAGGGTGATTACTTGGATGGCAATCCTATGAATTCAAGCTTGGTTCAGGCACAGCTACAAAACAATCAATCTCTCATTGAAGGTAGCGTTGATACAGCCTTAAACAACTTTGCAAATGAATTGGGGCAGAACCAAGAATCATTTAAGTCAGATGTAATCGACACCATTACCGATATTGGCAAGGAAAACAAAACGTATGTTGACCAAGTAAAGGACAGCATTTCAAAACAGCTTGCCGATCAAGCGAAGAAATACAGCAACTTGGAAACAGAAAATGACCAGCTTCATAAAGAACTGGAAAAGCTGAAGAACGCGAAACCGTCAACACCTGCCAAAACGACAACACCTGCTAAAAAACCGTCAACCCCGGCTAAAAAGCCATCGCCAGCGAAAAAACCGTCTACACCAAAATACAAAACGGTGACGGTGAAAAAAGGTGACACGTTGTCAGAATTGACGCAGAAATATGGTAAGGGTGGTACAAAAGCCGCGTATATGGAAACAGCCAAGTTTAACAAACTCAAAGACCCGAACAAAATTAAACCGGGTCAGAAAATCAAAATCCTGACAAAGTAGGTGGAAGTATGGGCGTAAATATAAAGCCGTTTATCAAAGACGCGCAAGCCATACAGAAAGAAACTGGCATCCCTGCATCCATCATACTGGGTCAAATCATGTTAGAATCAGGCGGTTCAAACCCGGGCGGATTGTCCGGGCTTGCCTACTACTCTAAGAACCTATTTGGAATAAAGGGAAGAGGTACAGCAGGAAGTGCCACGATGGGTACGACCGAAGTATATAACGGTAAGACCTATCACGTGAAGGATGGCTTTGCAAAGTACAACAGCTATCAAGATTCCATACGCGCCCACGCGGAACTATTATCCAAGCCGCGTTATGCGTCAAAGCTGAAGAACGCAAAAAGCGTTGAGGACTATGCGAAGGGAATCAAAGCTGGAGGGTATGCAACAGACCCTAACTATGTAAATAAGCTTCTCGGCATTATCAGCAGTAACAACCTTCACCAGTACGATGATAAGGACATTACATTCAAAGGAACGTCAGGAGCCGGGGCGACAGGTGGGGATTCTTCATCTTCAGGCACTGACGACAAATCATATTTATCAAATATCATGTTCGGCGTGTTCAGATGGTCTCTTATTCTCGGGCTTGCTATCATTGCAATCGTGTTCTTTATGAAAGCCTTCCCAGCAGTCGGAGACGTTGCGAAAGGTACAGCATCCACCGCAATGGATTTTGTTCCGGGTGGTCGTGCTGTCAAATCTGTTTCTAAGGGAGCCAAAGCCATTAAGAAAGGACGCAGCGCGTCAAACCACATCAAGAAAGCCGCTACAATATCAAAAGGAGTGAACAAGAATGCCGGAACTAGTCAAACAGCCGGGGGATGACCATAAAAAGAGTACATGGCGTGAACAGACCGTCACCATGCTACCGGGCGACATTACAACGGTTTATTTTGACGACACAAAGCCGAACCATTCAGCCATAACAAATAACACAAGTCAGATCGTGTACGTACACGAGCGCCCGAGCGTGTCGCCTAACAATTATCTTTTAGCCGTAGCGCCGGGGTCAACAAAGCTTTTGGCGCGACCGCTCGGCTATCACACAATCTACCTTGACGCCGCGATCGTGCAGCCCGAAAAAGTCCGGGTCGAATCTTGGATTGAGAAATTTACAGCGTCATCTATACCACAGTCCATTGACACCGTTCAGCTTGGGCAGATGACAGGAACCGTAGATATATCAGCGTTACCGCCGCTTGCGGCAGGCGACAAGCATATTGGGAGTGTTGAGATAGATAAGCCTGTCACACTCGGCGGGTCTTCTATCCCGGCGACACAACCTGTACCAACTCGGGAAGCCGGAATGAATGACTTTAGGGTTGGTGGGGTGAGTGTAGGCGTCACGCCTGTAATGGCAAAGTCAGGTTCTAGCAAACTGACAAACCGCCGAGAGTTGACGATCTACCCGCCTAACTCGGGTGTCATTTATTGGGGTAAGCAGGGTGTCGAGACGACTACAGGTGCGCCGCTCACGTCTAACGACAGCCCGCTAACATTTAAGGTTCATAGCCAAAGCCCTGACGTGTACCTAGTCGCTGATACTGAGACAGTCGTCACAATCGTGGAGGTGTCCTAATTGATTGAACTCGGGTCAAGGCGGACGCCGCCCTATGATGATACAGGCGTCAAAACAAGTATTTCAGATTTAAAAGACAAGATGGCAAAGCTTCAGGACACCGTTGACCATATGGACGTGTCAGATGAGATAAAGAACGATATTCTGACGCTTCAGCAAAAAGTCCAAGCGTTAGAGGATACCGCGGACGGTGGGTCAACTGGTGCAACTGACCAACAAATTCAAAGTATGAAGGCTGACGTTGATTCATTCGGCCGAGTCTTGGACGCTCATGTAAAGGACACGACCAAACACGTATCGTCTGAAGACCGTACCAAGTGGGACGGTATGAGTGACAGGGTGACGACATCAGAAACAAACCTGAAGAACCATATCGCAAATGCTAAACCTCACGTCTCGGATTCTGAACGTTTGAAATGGAATCAAGCTGCTACGGATGCGACACAGCTGCAAAAGGATTTACAGACAACGAATCTATCGCTTCAGGATGTTAT
>NZ_JBHYGR010000277.1:0-2906 GCF_042738155.1 Kitasatospora sp. NPDC059088
TGCCCCTCGCGGGGGGGGGGGGGGGGGCCGCGCGGGCCCGATAAAAACCCCCCCCCCCGGGGCGCCCGTTGTTTTCTCGCCGCGGGGGGGCGCCGGGGCCCGGGGCCCCGGCCCCCCCCCGACGCGGAACCCAGGGGGAACGAATGACGGTCAACCAGCCCGGTCAGGTCCTGATCACCGGAGCCGCCGGCCGGATGGGCAGCTGCCTGCGGGAGTTGCTGCCCGGGCACGGCCACCGGCTGCGCGGCTTCGACCGGCTGCCCGTGCCCGGCGATCCCGGGGCCGTCACCGCCGACCTGCTGGACGTCGAGGCGCTGGCGGCGGCGATGGACGGGGTCGACGCCGTGGTCCACCTGGCCGGGATCCCGGGGGAGGCGCCGTTCGCCGACATCCTGGCCGCCAACATCGAGGGCACCTACCGGCTGTACGACGCGGCCCGGGCGGCCGGCGTCCGCCGGATCGTGTACGCCAGCAGCAACCACGCGACGGGCTTCACCGAGCGGCCCGCCGACGGCGGCACCGTGCCGGTGGACGCGCCGCAGCGGCCCGACACGTACTACGGGGTCTCCAAGTGCTTCGGCGAGAGCCTCGCCTCGCTGTACGCCGACCGGCACGGCATCGAGACCGTCTCCCTGCGCATCGGCTCCTTCACCGAGCGCCCCCGCAGCATCCGGATGCTCGCCACCTGGCTCAGCCCCGGCGACTGGGCCCGCCTCGCGCACGCCGCCCTCACCGGCCCCGTCACCGGCCACACCGTGGCCTACGGGATCTCCGCCAACACCCGCGCCTGGTGGGACCTCTCGACGGCCCGGGCGCTCGGCTACCGGCCGCAGGACGACGCCGAGTCCTTCGCCGCCGAACTCATCGCCGAACTGGGCGAGTTGTCCCCCGAGGACCCGGAACACCGCTACCTCGGCGGCCGCTTCACCCAGACCGGCCGCTGACCGCCGCCCCGGACATGGCAGACTCGGCCGGATGATCGTGATGCAGCCCGTCCTGGAGACGAGGCCCTTGGACGGCTTCGACCTCTGGCCCGTCGCCGGGACCGGGTCCGCCGGGTTCCTCGCCCTCGACGGCGGGCTGTCGCCCGCGGAGGTCGGGACGGCGGTGATGCTGGTCGCCCGCTGCAACGACGTCGATCCCGACGTCGACCCCGACGGCGGGCGGCCGCCGCGGCCCGCCGATCCGCTGGACTCCTTCCTGCACGGGCTGCTGACCTTCGAGCAGGTGTACGCGGCGGGCGGGCTGCGGGTCACCGACCGGGCCTCCGGCATCGAGTTCCAGCCCGGTTGCTGCGACGGCCTGGAGGACTGGCGGGACTGGCACGGACTGTTGGAGCACGGCGGGCTGGTCGGCTACGGGCACGAGCCGCTCTCCCCGCTCGCGGAGCGGTTCGGCAGCACCGTCCGGCTCACGGTCAACGCCGACCAGCCCGACAGCCCCGTGATCGTGCTGCCGGTCGCGGACCTGGGCGGGCTGCTCGCCGGGGTCGAACGGGACCTGGGCGCCTTCCTCGGGCTGGCCGGCGACTGGGCCCGTCAGCACCTGCCGCCCGGTCGCCGGGGCCCCGTCATCGCCGCCGTTGCCCGGGCCCTCGACCTGCCCGCGCCGACCGTGCCGGGCGCTACCTGAGCAGGAAGTCGTAGACCGCCTGCCGTCCGACCGGGTCGGCCGCGCGGTTCTGCACGGAGTGGGCCGCTCCGGGGACGATCACGATCTCCGGGTGGTGCACCAACTGGGCCTGCTCGTAGAGCAGTTCGTACGGCGTGGCGATGTCCCGGTCGCCGCCGAGCAGCAGCACCGGCACGTCGGGCAGCTTGCGGTGGGCCGGGGGCAGCGGCGGCACCGGCTCGCGGGGCCAGTCGAGGCAGACCAGCAGGCTGCCGAGGCCGGTCGCGGTCGCCGGGTCGAACGGCCAGGTCTGTTCGGCGGTCAGCCGCTGCCGGGTGCGCTCCAGCGCGGCGGCGCGGCCCGCCACCGGTGTGTCGGTGCTGCCCCAGGGGAAGCGCCCGTCGGCGCACACGGTGGCGGAGTGCAGGCCCTGGCTGAGGTCCTCGGCCGGGGCGGCGTCGACCACCTGGTGGACGAGGGCGAAGAAGTCCTGGAGCTTCGCGGGCTGCCCGGCGGCGGCCTCGTGCAGGATCTCCGGGACGGCGCCGAAATCCGGGTCGATGAACTCGTAGCCGGTGAGCGCGCCGAGGATCTGCGCGCCGTTGCCGTAGCGCCGGACGGTGGCGGCGAGGTCGGCGGCCGGGTCGGTGGTGCAGCCGGTGGCCCGGCAGGCGGCGCGCAGCACCCGGGCGGTGGCGGGCATCGCGGCCAGGTCGAGCGGGTCGAAACCGCTCTGCGGCGCCACCGAGTCGAGCACCAGGCGGGCCACCCGGGAGGGGTGGGCGAGGGCGTAGCGCTCGGCGACGATGGTGCCGTAGGAGACGCCGTCCAGGGTGAGCCGGCGGTCGCCGAGGGCGCGGCGCAGCAGGTCGATGTCGGCGACGGTGTCCGCCGTGCTGTAGTAGCGGGCGTTCGGGCCGAGGGCGGTGGCGCAGTCGGCGATGGACTGCTTGCGAGGTACGGCGAGGTCGGAGGAGCCCATGTCCTCCTGGAGGCCCGGGCACTGGAGGGCGCCCCGGCCGGTGCCGCGCTGGTCGAACATCACCAGGCGGTAGTCCTTGAGGACGGGCTCCAGCTTGCCCGCCATCTGCCGGATCGACGGGACGCTGGACTGGCCGGGGCCGCCGGAGAGGAACAGCAGGTCGCCCTTGGGCGGACTGCTGTTGTTGCTGAGGGCGACCGCCAGGTCGAGGGTGCCGGGGGTCCCGCCGCTGTGGTCGAGCGGCACGGTGAGGGTCCCGCAGGTGAACTCGGGTGCGTCCGGGCAGGGTGCCTGCCCGGTGACGCCGCCGCCG
>NZ_JBHYGR010000278.1:0-2862 GCF_042738155.1 Kitasatospora sp. NPDC059088
CGCCCGCAACGTCCCGGCCCACCCGACCCGGGGCGTGGCGGTCAAGGAGGCCTTCCTCGGCCTGGCGGTTCACTTGATCAACATGTGTCGCCGGGGAGGGCCGCACGGTGCGGCCCCGCTCCGGCGGGGTCGCACCGTCGTGCCTTCCCCTCTCAGCCCCGGCCCGAGATCAGGCCCAACCGGCCGTCGAAGCGCCGGTAGAGCACCCGGCCCCGGCCGCCCGCCGGGTGGGCGAAGAACAGGAACGGCAGCTCCGCCCCCACCAGCCGCCGGACGGCCTGCCGCTCGGTGAGCGTCGGCGCGCCGTGCGGGCTGAGCGTGATCGGCGCCGTGCGGCGCCCGGACGGGCCGTCCGGCCTGGTCCGGGCCAGCCGGTAGCCGGTGGGGCCGACCCGGTAGACCACGGCGTCGGTCTCGGTGACCGGGTCGGTGAACAAGTGGATGTCGTAGTCCATCGCGTCCATCGTCCGGGCGGCCGCCTCGGGCGTGCACCGGACCAGAGCCGGCTCCTTGCGGCGGACGATCCGGTCCGCACCCTCGGCGGCCACCGGGGGAGCGGGCGTCGCCGGGGCGGGCCACGGGCGCGGTGCCCAGCTGCCGGTGACGGACCGGATCCGGCCGAGCAGGGACTCGGCGACCCGGTCGAGCGAGGCGCCCGGCTCGGCGGCGGCCCGCTGGACCCGGATCCGCCGTCCGTCCACCTCGGCGTTCGCCTGCGCCAGCACCCCGCCGGCCACGGCGCTCAGCCGGATCCGCAGCGCCTCCACCAGCGTGCCGGCCCCGCCGGCGAGGGCCTCACCCGCCGCGATCCGCCCCCGGGCCTCGGCCAGGGCCTCAGCCGCCGCGCCGCCCTCGAACGCCCCCACCGTGATCAACCCGCCCATCGCCCAGGCCCTTCCGCCGCCGCGCGCCGCGTCGCTCCGGCGCGACCGGCCACCAGGATCCCGACAGGCCCGGGGCGGCGGCCAGGGCCCAACGACCCCACCGCCCCGGGCCGGACAGGGCTTAGCTGTGCAGCTGGCCGCGCAGCCAGGCCTTGACCTCGGGGGTGACCTCGTCGGTGAGGTCCGCGAACTCGTGGTGCTTGGTCAGGAACTTGGCCACGTAGGGGCAGATCGGCACGATGCGCTTCCCGGCGGCCCGGACGTCCGTCAGCGCCTCCTGGACCAGCTGCCCGGCCAGGCCGCGGCCGGCGAAGGCCTCCTCGACCAGGGTGTGGTAGAAGACGCGCTGCCCGTCGTGGTCCAAGTACTCGGTGAAACCGGCGAGTTCGCCGTCGACCAGGATCTCGTAGCGGTGCCGGTCGTCCGACCGCTCGACGACGGGGGTGCTGGGGGTGCTCATCGGGAAAGGCCTCTCACGGTGCGGGTACGGTCTTGCGGTGCGGGGGCCAGGTTAGCCCTGGCCGGGTGGGGCGGTCGGCTCCGGGCCGTGCCGGGTGCCCACCCCGCCGCGCCGCGCGAGGGGCCGGCCGGCTGGGCCGGACGGGTGCGGGCCGAGGGGCGAGGGGCGCCCCGGCCCTCTAACGTGGGCGCGACGGCGCCGGGCCCGGCACCGTCGCGACACCGGAGGAGAGCGGAGGGGCCGTTGCGGGTGCGTGCCGCGGAGGCGTTCGGGCCGGCCCGGCCGCCGTCCGACCCGGGGCCCCAGCTGCCGGTGCTGGTCCGGTACGGGCACCGGTCCTGGCTGATCCCCGCCGTGCTGCTGGCGGCGGTGGTGGCCGTGGACGCCCTCACCCCCAGCTCCTTCGAGTCGCTCAGCTGGCTGGCCCTGGTCCCGGTGGTCGCCGCGGGGCTGTGCGGTCCGGCGGTCACCGTGGCCTTCGCCGGTCTCGCGGTCGCCGCCTATCCCGGGCTGAACGGCCTCTGGGGCAAGTCCCACGGGATCGAGGACTTCCTGCTGGTGATCGCCGGCTGCGTCCTCGCGTATCCGCTCAGCGTCTTCCGGGCCCGGGCCGCCGCCTACGTCCGCCATCTCCAGGGCGCCGCCGAGACCACCCGGCAGGTGGTGCTGCGCCCGGTGCCGCCGGGCTGGGGCGGGGTGGACGCGGAGGCCCGCTACCTGGCCGCCGACGTGGAGGCCCGGGTGGGCGGCGACTTCTACGACGTGGTGGCCACCCCGTACGGCGCGCGGGTCGTCCTCGGCGACGTCCAGGGGAAGGGCCTTCCGGCGGTCGCCACGGCGGCGGCGCTGGTCGGCTGCTTCCGGGAGGCGGCCTTCCGGGAGGAGGGCCTGGCGACGGTCGCCTCCTGGCTGGAGGAGCGGGTGCACCGGCAGAACCGGCTCTCCGCCCGGCTGGGGGAGGAGGACGAGCGGTTCGCCACGGCGGTGGTCGTCTGGTTCCCCGACGACGCCCCCGGGGAGATCCAGGTGGTCAACTTCGGCCACGACTGCCCGTACGTCCTGGGCCCGGACGGGGTCCGGCAGCTGCCGCCGGGTGACGGCGTCCCGCTGGGCCTCGCCCCGCTGGCCGGGCGGCTCCCGCAGGTGCAGCGGCTCCGGCTGGGCGCGGACGAGACCGTGCTGATCGTCACGGACGGGGTGACCGAGGCCCGGGACCGCCAGGGCGACTTCTTCGACCTGCGCGCCCACCTGGAGGGCCTGGCCGGCCTGCCCGGGGCCGGGGAGCCGGAGCGCCTGGTGGGGGCCGTCGTCGGCGCCGTCCTCCGGCACAGCGGCGGGCGCCTGACGGACGACACCGCGCTGCTCGCGGTCCGCAACGGCAAGGGCAACGGAAACGGGAGCGGCAACGGAAACGGCAGTGGCAACGGAGACGGAGACGGAAACGGGGCGGCGGCCCGCCCTTGGCGGGCCGGGCCCCGGCGGGCGGGGGGAGGGGGGGATGCCCCGCGCAAGGCGCTC
>NZ_JBHYGR010000279.1:0-2758 GCF_042738155.1 Kitasatospora sp. NPDC059088
AGCCGGGCGTCGATCTCGCCGGGTTCGATGCGGTGGCCGCGGATCTTGACTTGGTCGTCGGTGCGGCCGAGGAAGTCGAGGGTGCCGTCGGGGCGATAGCGGGCGAGGTCGCCGGTGCGGTAGAGGCGGGCGCCCGGGGTGAAGGGGTCGGGGACGAACCGGTCAGCGGTGAGCGCCGGTTGGTGGTGGTAGCCACGGGCCAGGCCGTCGCCGCCGAGGTACAGCTCGCCGGTGACGCCGATCGGGACGGGACGCCCGGCCGGGTCGAGGACGTGGATGCGGGTGTTGTCGATCGGCCGCCCGATCGGTACCGGACCCTCCCACGACCCCGGCCGACAGGTGAAGCACGTGGCCATGGTGGTGCTCTCGGTGGGCCCGTAGACGTTGACGACGGCCGAGCCGGGGTGGAGCTCCAGGAACGTTCGAACGTGGGTGGCCGACAGGGCCTCGCCGCCCGTCAGGACGTGCCGGACCCCGGCCAGCGCCTGCGAGGACTCCTCCACCAGGGTGTGGAAGAGGGCGGTGGTGAGGAGGAGGACGGTGGGTCGGTGGGTGTGGATGTCGTGGGTGGCGGTTTCGGTGGTGGTGCGGCCCGGGGCGGCGATGGCGAGGGTGGCGCCGGTGGTGAGGGGGGTCCAGATCTCGTAGCTGGAGGCGTCGAAGGCGATGGAGTTGAGGTGGAGGAAGACGTCGTCGGGGGTGGTGTCGGTGATGCGGGTGTTGTGGGTGAGGCGTAGGACAGCCTGGTGGGTGATCTGGACGCCCTTGGGGGTGCCGGTGGATCCCGAGGTGTGGAGGACGAAGGCGAGACTGCCGGGGTGGGCGACGGGATCGGGATCGGTGGTCGGGTGCCCGGCGGTCGTCGGGTCGTCCAGGGCGAGGAGGGTGCCGCCGAGGGTGGCTGCCAGGACGGCCTGGTGGGGGTGGTGGAGGACGACGGCGGTGCCGGTGGAGGTCAGGAGGTGGGTGAGGCGTTCGGTGGGGTGGGTGGGGTCGAGCGGGAGGTAGGCGGCGCCGGCTTTGAGGACGGCGAGCAGGCCGATGACGAGTTCGGGGCTGCGTTCGGCGCAGATGCCGACGGTGGTGTCGGGGTGGACGCCGGATTCCCGGAGTCGGTGGGCGAGTTGGTTGGCACGCTCGTTGAGCTCGCGGTAGCTGAACAGTCGTTCGCCCTGGACGAGAGCGATGGCCTCCGGCCGCAACCGGGCGTGCTGTTCCACCAGTTGGTGGACGGTGCGGTCGTGGGGGTAGGGCGCGGTGGTGTCGTTCCACTCGTGCAGGATGCGGCGGCGCTCGTCCGGGCTGAGGAGGTCGAGGTCGTCCAACCGCGCGTCGGGGTCGGTGGTGACGGCGGTGAGCAGGTGCTGGAAGTGGGTGGCCAGTCGCTCGATGGTCGCCGCGTCGAACAGGTCGGTGCTGTAGGTGAAGTCGATCGTCAGCTCGGGGCCGGCCTCGGTCGCGCTGACGGTCAGGTCGAACTTCGCGACCGTGTCGTCCAGCGGAAGCGTCTGGACGTCCAGTCCTGCCAGTTGCCAGCAGTGGGAGATGTCCGTGGTCGAGCCGTGGACGGTGAGCATGGTCTGGAAGAGGGGGGTGCGGCTGAGGTCGCGTTGGGGGGCGAGTTCGGAGACCAGGCGTTCGAAGGGGAGGTCCTGGTGGGCGTAGGCGTTGAGGGCGGTGTCCCGGGTCCGGTTGAGGACTTCGCGGAGGGTGGGGTTGCCGGTGAGGTCGGCGCGGAGGACGAGGGTGTTGACGAAGAAGCCGATGAGGTCTTCGGTTTCGGAGCGGTTGCGGTTGGCGACGGGGGTGCCGACGGCGATGTCGTGGTGGCCGGTGTAGGTGCGGAGGAGGATCTGGTAGGTGGCCATCAGGGTCATGAAGGTGGTGACGCCGTGGTCCTGGCCGAGTTTGTGCAGGGCGGTGGTGAGGTCGTCCGGCAGGGTGAGGGTGTGGGTGGCGCCTCGGCTGCTGCGGACGGCGGGGCGGGGGCGGTCGGTGGGCAGCTCCAGCGGCTCCAGCCCGGCGAGTTGCTCCCGCCAGTAGGCCGCCTGCCCCTCGACCAGCTCGCCCTGGAGCCAGGAGCGCTCCCAGATCGCGTAGTCGGCGTACTGGAGGGCGGGTTCGGTCAGCCGGCTGGGCCGTCGCTCGCGGAGGGCCGCGTAGAGCTCGTCGAGTTCCCTGGCGACGATGCGGTAGGACCAGCCGTCGGTGACGATGTGGTGCATCGAGAGCAGGAGCACGTGCTGCTGCGGGTCGAGGCGGAACAGGTGCGCGCGGGCGAGCGGCCCGTGCGCGAGGTCGAAGGGCCGGCTCGCTTCCTGGTGCAGTGCTGCCACGAGGTCGACGTCGTCCCAGTCGCCGGCGTCCACCTGGACGAGCGGCAGGGAGCCGGTGGGCTCGATCACCTGGGCGGGTGCCGAGTCCGCTCCCTCGGCGAACCGGGTGCGCAGGATCTCGTGCCGGGCTGCGAGCTGCTGCAGCGCCTGTTCCAGGGCTGCCGGGTCGAGCGCACCGAACAGGTGCAGCGCGATGGGGACGGTGTAGGCGTTGCCGTCGGGGTCCATCCGGTCGAGGAACCAGAGGCGTTCCTGGGCGTACGACAGCGGGACGGCGGCCGGTCGTTCCGCGCGGCGGACGGCCGTGGTGTCGACCGCTGCCGACGTGCCGAGGGTGGTGGCGAGTTGGGCGATGGTGGGGGTCTCGAAGAGGGCGCGGACGGGGAGTTCGTGGCCGAGTTCGGTGCGCAGGCGGGAGGTGA
>NZ_JBHYGR010000280.1:0-1098 GCF_042738155.1 Kitasatospora sp. NPDC059088
CCGGCCCCCCACCCCCGCGCCCCCCCAGCGCCCCCCCCACCCCCCCGGGGGGGGGGGGGGGCGACCCCCGGTCTCCCGGCCCCCGGGGGCCCCCCCCCGCGCCCCCCGGTGCCCCCCCGCATCTGTACTGACCTGCGGTGATGCGTGCCCCGCGCGCCCGGCCCGGGCCCCGGTGCGACACTGGTGCCCTGTCCCTGCCCGACCTCTCGACCGGGGGCCCGCATGTCCCTCCCGAGGCCTCTCCACGCCCTCGCCGCCGCCGTCCTCGTCGCGGCGGCCGCCCTGGGCCCGACCGCCGCCGCGAGCGCCGCCGCTCCCACGCCGGGGCTGCCCTCCGCCGACCAGCTGAGAGCCGCGCTGCTCACCGCGAACGACCTCGGCCCCGGCTACACCGAGGCCCCCGCCAGCGGCAGCCCGGGCCCGAGCGAGAACCCCACCCCCGTCCGCGGCTGCGACGCCCTCAACGCCCTGATCAACATGCACGCCACCGCCCCCGGCCCCGCCACCCCGCACGCCGAGACCGAACTCGACGGCCCGGACGGCGGCAACCCGATGGTGACCGAGGCCCTCACCGCCGAGGACCCGGCCAGGCTCGCCACCGACTTCGCCACCGCCACCGACGCGTTCAGGACCTGCCACACCATCACCTTCAACGCCGGCACCGACGCCTCCGTGACCTTCACCGTCACCCCCGTCACCCTCGGCGCCCGCCAGGACGCGCCCGCCGTCCGCCTCGACGGCACCCTCGCGGGCGTCCAGCTCAGCGCCTACCTCGGCATCGAACGGTTCGGCACCGTCGGCATGGCCTACGGCTTCTTCCAACGCCAGGCCGCCGACCCCCAAGCCGCCTCCGTGCAGTACCGCACCGCCGTCGCCAAGGTCGAACGCACCCTCGGCACCACCGCGGGCACCACCACCCCACCCACCGCCCCCGCCACCACCCGGGGCATGTCGGTCTGACCGCCCGGGCCTGCCCGGAACGGCCGGCCCCCGGGAGCAACAGCGGTGGCCCCCCCCGGAGGTCGGGGGGGGCACCCGGCTGGGCGGCCGCTGGGTGGGGGGCCCGCGCCGAGATGGGGGGGGGCGCGGCGGGCCAGT
>NZ_JBHYGR010000280.1:1108-2598 GCF_042738155.1 Kitasatospora sp. NPDC059088
CCGGCCCCCCGCGGCCCCCCCCGGCGCGCCCCCCCCCGGCCGGGGGGGGGGCCCCCGGTCGGGGGCGCCGGCCGGGGCCCCCCCACGGCCCTACTTGGTCTGGGCCTCGGCGTACCAGCGCTCGTTGGCGGCGCCGTTGCAGTCCCAGAGGTCCAGGGCACTGCCGTTGGTGGTGTCCCAGCCGTGGACGTCCAGGCAGAGGCCGGACGCCTGGTGGACGAGCGAGCCGTCGTACCGGCGGGTCCAGTTCTGGACCGTCGGGTCGCCGCAGAGCTGCGCGGTGACCCGGGTGCCGTTGGCGACGGGGGTACCCGCCGTGCCGAGGCAGAGCCCGGTACTGACCTTGATCTTGTTGTCCGAGGTCAGCGTGAAGTGCTGGCCGTCGCCGTTCGAGCAGTCGTTGATCGCCAGGAGGGCGCCCTGGGCGCCGCCCTGGCCGTCCAGGCACTTGGTGCCGGGGAGGGCGGAGCGGATCTGGACCGACGAGTCGGTGGTGGCGACGGTGTTCACCTGGGGGTCGGTCAGGGCGTACGGGTAGACCCGCACGTCGCTGACCGCTCCGTCGATGTAGTTGTCGCCCGGGTAGCGGTCGGAGATCGCGCCGCCGATGTTGACCGCGCCGTGGGCCTTGAAGGTGCTCGACACCTGGGTGCTGCCGACGGCGCTGCCGTTGACGTAGAGGGTGGCGATGCGGGTCAGGGCGTTGTACGAGCCGGTCAGGTGGGTCCAGACGCCGGTCTGGGCCTTGGTGCGGCCGGTCCGGTCGTAGGCGGCGAAGTAGCCACCGGTGTTGTAGTTGTCCGAGTCCGGCAGGACGAAGGTCCAGTTGCCCAGGTTCCTCGAGTACTGCAGGTAGAAGGGGCTCTGCTCCTGGCCGGTGACCGACAGGATCGTCGGGTAGCCGTTCATGTTGGTGAGGGTGTTGAGCTTCACCCAGGCCGAGACGGTGTAGCTCTGGGTGGTGTCCAGGCCCGGGGTGGTGCCGTTGGCCGCGACCGCGTTCTTGGTGCGGTACAGGGTCGAGCCGTTGAACACCGTGGCCTTGCCGGCGGTGCCGTTGTGGTCGGTCGTGAAGGCGGCCTTGGCCGGGTACGTGGTGGCCGGGTCGCCGTTCGGGTAGAGCGGGTTCTTGTCCGCGTCGCCGGTGTCGCCGCTGGTGCGGCCGTCGAGCGTCCACTGGGACGGGTTGACGGCGGTGCTGGCGACGGTGCCGGGGCCGTCCTCCCACACGTAGCCGGCGGTCGGGTTGCCCGGGGTGGTGGGCCTGCCCCACCAGATGTCGATGGAGCCGTCGGCCTTGGTGCCCCAGAGGGCGGCGTTGCCGCTGCCGGTGATGTCACCGTCCGAACCGAGGGAGGTCCAGGTGCTGGTGGACGCGTAACCGATCTTGGCATTGGTGGCGATGCCGGTGAGGGTGGGGACCATCAGGGGCTTGCCGGTGGGGTCGTTGACGGGCTGGCCCTGGTTGTCGGTGGCCAGGACGGTGCCGG
>NZ_JBHYGR010000281.1:0-2461 GCF_042738155.1 Kitasatospora sp. NPDC059088
GGCCCCCTCCCCACCCCGGGCGTCACGCACCCCATCCTGGTCCCCTTGCCCACCCCTCCTCCTCCCCCCAACCCATTGGGGCCCACCCCCCCCCGCGGGGTGTCCGCCCGTTCTGCGTTCCCCGACCCGATTCGCGTCACCGTCTTGACGGGTGACGCCGACTCATGGAACTCTTTCGTCACCGGTCAGAACAGTTACTTTTGATGAGGACACCACCATGGCAGTCGTACGCTTCCAGCTCGTCTCCACCCTCGGCGCCGAGGACGTCCTGGCGGTCCTGACCGACTTCAGCCCCGCCCGCGCCGAGGCCTGGCCGTCCATCGACGCCGAACACTTCGAGGTGCACGCCCTCGGCGACACCTGGGCCGAGGTCACCGAGGGCACCGCGGCCGCCTGGGAGCGCGCCCGCTACGAGTGGCAGCCCGACGGCGACACCGTCACCGTCACCACCCTGGACTCCAAGCTCTTCGGCCCCGGCGGCGGTTGGGTCTTCAAGCTCACTCCCGAGGGCGACGGCACCCGGGTCGACGTCGAACTGACCCGCCACCCCCAGCACCTCAAGGGCCGGATGCTCGCCGCCCTGCTCCCCGTCGCCGCCCCCGGCGCCCTCCGCAAGTCCTTCGCGGGCCCGCTGCGCACCGGCTGAACCGCCGCCCGCCCGTGGCACGCCCGGTGGGAGCCGTTAGGAAGGAGCACGGGGATGGGGTCCACCGGTACGGCGTTGGTGGGGCGCGCGCAGGAGCAGGCGGAGCTGGCGGCGTTCGTGGAGTCCGCCACGGGCGGGGCGCTGGTCCTGCGGGGCGAGGCGGGAGTCGGCAGGAGCGCGCTGCTGGACCACGCCGCCGCGCGGGCCGAGCGGGCGGGCCACCTCGTCGTCCGGGCCGCCGGCGTCGAGGCGGAGTCCGCACTGCCGCACGCCGGGCTGCACCAGCTCCTCCATCCCCTGCTCGCCGGCCTCGCGTGCCTGGACGACGGCTCCCGGACGGTGCTCGGCTCGGTGCTGGGTTCGGTGCCGGGTTCGGTGCCGGGCGGATCGCCTGACGTCCCGCCGGGCGATCCGCCGGCGGTCATGACGCTCGGCATCGCCGTCCTCGGCCTGCTCCCGGTCTCCGCCGCCCGGCGGCCGCTGCTGCTGGTCCTCGACGACGGGCAGTGGCTGGACGACTCCAGCGCCGACGTCCTCGGCTTCGTCGGCCGGCGGCTGGCCGCCAGCCGGGTGAAGCTGCTGGTCGCCGTCCGCACCGACGTCCCGTCCCGCTTCGACACCGCCGCCCTGCCCGAACTGCCGGTCGCCGCCCTCGGCGACGAGGACGCCGGGCGCCTGCTCGACCAGCGGTACCCGGAGCTGGACCCGCGGATCCGCCGGACCGTACTGGACCAGGCCCGGGGCAACCCGCTCGCACTGCTGGAGCTGCCCGCCCAGCTCACGCACCGGTCGGACGGCCTCCCGGTCGACGGCCTCGTCGGCCGGCCCGGCGTGCCGTTGCCCCGGCGGCTGCACCGCCTGTTCGGCGCCCGCATCGAAGCCCTCGACCCGCGGGTGCGGGCCGAGCTCCTGACAGGTGCCCTGGACGACGCGGGCTCCCCGGGCGGCGCCGAGGCGCTCCCCGACAGCCGGTACCGGATGCGCGACGCCGACCCGGCCGTGGCCGCCGGGCTGCTGGGCACCGAGCCGGTCACCGGCGAACTCGTCTTCCGCCACCCGCTGGTGCGTTCCACCGTCGTACAGCTGGCCACGGCCGACCAGCGCCGCGCCGCCCACCTGGTGCTGGCCCGGGCCCACCGGGGGAACCTCGAACGCCGGGCGGCCCACCTGGCGGCCGCGACGGTCGACCCCGACGAGGACGTCGCCGCCGTCCTGGAGGCCGCCGCCGAGTCCGCGGCCCGACGCGGCGGGGCGCCGGCGGCCGTGCACTGGCTGACCCGGGCCGCCGAACTCAGCGAGGACCGGGCCGAACGGCACCGGCGGCTGGCCGAGGCCGCCTTCGTCGCCGGTCACGCCGCCCGACTCGGTCAGGCGCAACGGCCGGTCCGGGCCGAACTGCGCGCCGCCGACGTCCCGTCACACCGCCCGGCCCCGGAACCGGCCAGGAGTCCGGCCCCGGCCTCGGCACCGGCCTCGGCACCGGCCTCGGCACCGGTTTCGGCCCCGCTGACCTCGCAGGAGCGCCGGATCGCCGAGCTGGCGGCCGGCGGCCTGACGAACAAGGAGATCGGCCACCGGATGCACCTCTCGCCGCGCACCGTCGGCTCGCACCTGTACCGGATCTTCCCCAAGCTGGGCATCACCGCCCGGGCCGCCCTGCGCGACGCGCTGAACCGGGCCGACGCGGACCGCCGGACCTGACGCCCGACCGCACCCACGGCCCGGGTGGGCGTGGTGGAATCATTGTTGCGGCACGTCAACCTTGAGCGCCAGGAGAGAATCTAATAGAGGACCGTGAACAGAATCAGTCGGAGC
>NZ_JBHYGR010000282.1:0-2427 GCF_042738155.1 Kitasatospora sp. NPDC059088
TGTTTGGTCGGGTCGTCGGACGGGGGGGGGGCGCTGGCGGCGGCGGGGGGTGTCAGGGGGGCCCCCCCCGGGGGGGCGGGGGCGGGGGGGGGGGCCGCCGCGCTCCTGGTAACGGTGGTCGGTCCTGCGGTGATGCGGGCTCCTTCTCCTCCCGGCGGCCGGCCGGGGTCGGTGTGCCTCGATCTGTACGAGTTACAGGTGGGCGAGCTTGTAGAGCACGGGCGCGGCCTCCCTGAGGACGGCCCATTCCTCGTCGTCGAGCCCTTGGGCGAGCTCGGCGAGCCAGACGTTTCGGCGCCGACGACTCTCCGCGAGGATCGTCTCGGCCTGCTCGGTGCTGCTGACGACCACCTGGCGGCGGTCCTCGGGGTGCGGCTCGCGCCGCACCAGCCCCTTCTCCTCCAGCATCGCGACGATCCTGGTCATCGAAGGAGGCTGCACGTGCTCCTTCCGGGCGAGCTCACCCGGCGTCGCCTTCCCGCACCGGGCGAGGGTGCCCAGCACTCCCATCTCGGTGGGACTCAGCGACTCCTCCACCCGTTGGTGTTTGAGTCGTCGGGAGAGGCGCATCGTGGACGACCGCAGCTGTGAGATCGCTGCGAGGTCCGGCTCGGACATCTCGGGCATCTCTTTAGCTTACGTCATTACTCTCGCTAAAGAAAAACGGGTTCCCACCGCGCCGGAGGATCGGCCCGGTGCCATATTGGTGAGGGGTGATCGTTCCCGCCTCCCGGAAGGGCCGACCAGACATGTCCGACCTCGCCTCCGAGCAACCCGCGCAATCCGCACAGTCCGTGCGGCCGGCGCAGTCCGAGCGATCGGCGCAGTCCGTGCAGTCCGCGCCGGACGACTCCGGCTTCGCCCGGCTCGCCATGGTCACCATCGACTGCGCCGACCCGGTCGCGCTGGCCTCGTTCTACGGCGAGCTGCTGGGCTGGGAGACCCGTCACGTGGACGAGCGCTTCGCGATCCTGGACAACCCGGAGGGCGGCAGCCCGCTGGGCTTCGGCCGGGTGACGGGCTACCGCCCGGAGCCGTGGACCGAGCCGGACGGCAGCAAGCACTTCCACCTCGACTTCTACGTGGACGACCTGGAGGAGTCCACCGCGAAGGCCCTCGCGCTCGGCGCGACCGAGCCGAGCTACCAGCACGGCCGCACGCTCAAGGTGCTGATCGACCCGGCCGGGCACCCGTTCGGGCTGGCCCCGCTGGAGTAACGCACCAAGCCGCCCGGAGGCCGTGCGCAGGCGGTGTCAGGGCTTGGTGCCGAGATCTTGCAGACCGCGTAAAGGTCCTTCCTGACCTGGGACTTCACGAAAAGCGCGAACCTTGTGCGACCACCGGGCAGTGGTTACTGTCCCGGGTTGTCAGGGGCATCACCACGCCAGGTCTCCCCTCGGCGGAGCCCCCTCCGTGCCCGTCTGCGCGCGCGTCCCACCCGTTCCCGGTCCCCCGTCGGCCGCCTCCGCCCGAACCCTGGCGCCCTCAACCCCTCGTCCAGGGAGCTCAATTGGGTGAGATCCATCATGCCGACCACGGCTGGGTGACACCGGCGGTCTCGTACTTCGTCGCCTGCCTCGGTGCCTTCGTCGCCCTGCGCAGCGCCCGCTGGGCACTGGTCTCGACGGGCCGCAGCCGCGCCGTCTGGCTGCTCTTCGCCTCGACCTCGCTCGGCGCCGGCATCTGGTCCATGCACTTCATCGCGATGCTCGGCTTCTCCGTCACCGGCGCCGAGATCACCTACCAGCCGGGGCTCACCGTGCTCAGCCTGCTGGTCGCGGTCGCGGTGGTCGGCATCGGGCTGTTCACCGTCGGGTACTGGCGGGGCCACCCCGTGCTGTCCCTGCTGGTCGGCGGACTGACCACCGGGCTCGGGGTCGCCGCGATGCACTACCTGGGCATGGCCGCGATGGTGCTGCCCGGCCGGCTCGGCTACGACCACGTCACCGTCGGGCTCTCGATCGGCATCGCGGTGTTCGCCGCCACGGCCGCGCTCTGGGCCGCGCTGAACATCCGCGGCACCCTCGCGGTGCTGGCGGCGGCGCCGGTGATGGGCGTGGCGGTCTGCGCGATGCACTACACCGGCATGGCGGCGCTCTCGGTCCGCCTCGACGCCTCGCACTCGACCCAGGGCGGGGTGATGGCACTGCAGTTCATCTTCCCGCTCGGGGTCGGGCTCGGCTGCTACGTGTTCTTCGGCTCGCTGGCCTTCGCCGTCTCCCCGAGCAAGCCCAGCACCCAGCCGCTGCTGGTCGGCCCGGCCGCCCCGCTGCCCCCGCGGACGCCCCGCGTCCCGCCGCAGCGGCAGCCGCTGAGCCGCACCGCCGGCAGCCGCCGCTGAGCGGCACCGCCGCCCGGCGCCGAGCCGGGCCGCCGCGCCGAGTCGCGGGCGGCCCCACGACGGACGTCCGGCCGGGTCCCCCACCC
>NZ_JBHYGR010000283.1:0-2353 GCF_042738155.1 Kitasatospora sp. NPDC059088
CCTCGTACTGGACGTACTTGGGCGATTCGGGCGTGCGTCCAGGCGGGATGCCCGGCGTCGCGCGCCTGGCAAGATCCGCCGGACAGGCCCTAACCCGCCACCGCCGTGGCCCGGCTCTCCCGCACCACCGTCACCCGGATCTGGCCCGGGTAGGTCAGCTCCGCCGAGACCTGCCGGGCCACCTCCCGGGCGATCAGCTCCGCCCCGAGGTCGTCCACCGTGTCCGGCCGGACCATCACCCGCACCTCGCGCCCGGCCTGCATCGCGTACACCTCGGCCACCCCGGCGTGCGAACGGGCGATCTCCTCCAGCCGGGCCAGCCGCCGCACGTGCAGCTCCAGCGACTCCTTGCGCGCCCCCGGCCGCCCGCCCGAGCAGGCGTCCGCGGCCTGGGTCAGCACGGCCGTCACCGTACGGGGCTCCACCTCGCCGTGGTGGGCGGCGATCGCGTGCACCACCTCGGGGGACTCCCCGTGCCGCCGGGCGAAGTCCGCGCCGACCGCCGCGTGGCTGCCCTCGACCTCGTGGGTGAGCGCCTTGCCGATGTCGTGCAGCAGCGCCGCCCGGCGCACCGGCTCCGGGTCCACCCCCAGTTCGGCGGCCATCATCCCGGCCAGGTGCGCGGACTCCAGCAGGTGGCCGAGCACGTTCTGCCCGTAGGAGGCGCGGTAGCGCAGGGAGCCCAGGGTACGGACGAGTTCGGGGTGCAGCCCGCCGATCCGGGCGTCCAGCAGGGCGTCCTCGCCGGCCCGGACGCAGCGCTGCTCGACCTCGGCCCGGCTGCGCTCGTGGACCTGCTCGATCCGGCTCGGCTGGATCCGGCCGTCCTCGACCAGTTGCTCCAGGGTGAGCCGGGCGGCCTCCCGGCGGACCGGGTCGAAGCAGGAGAGCTGCACCGAGGCCGGGGTGTCGTCGATGATCAGGTTGACGCCGGTGACCGCCTCGAAGGCGCGGATGTTGCGGCCCTCGCGGCCGATGATCCGGCCCTTCATCTCCTCGCCCGGCAGCCGGAAGACGGTGACGGCGGTCTCCGCGGTCTGCTCCGAGGCCAGCCGCTGGATCGCCCCGGCCAGGATGGACCGGGCCCGGCTCTCGCCCTCCTCCTTGGCCCCGCGCTCGATCTCCCGGACCGTGACGGCCGCCTCCCGCCGGGCCGACTCCTCGGCCTCGCGCAGCAGTTGGGCGTGCGCCTGCTCGGCGGAGAGCCCGGCGGCGTGCTCCAGGGCCGCCGCCCGGCGGGCCGCGAGCGCCTCGACCTCGCCCCGGGAGTGCTCCAACTCGGCCGAGCGCGCGGCCAGTTCGTCCTCGCGCTGGCGCAGCCGGCGGAGCTCCTCGGCCAAGTCCTCCTCGCGCCGCGCGAGTTCGTCCTGCCGGCGGCCGGCCTCGGCCAGCGCCTGCCGCCGGGCGGCCTGTGAGCGCCTGAACACCAGCACGACCAGCACCGCGATCACCAGCAGGACGGCGACGGCCGACCCGACGATCGGCACCAGGGAGCCACCGGTAGCGGTGCCCGCCGAGATCCTCATGCGTGCGAGGCTAGGTGCGGGTCACGAAAGGGTCAAGACTCGGCCTGGTCCGGACCAAGAATGCCACCGAACTGCCACTACTCCCCCGCGTGTCCCGACGGGTCCGCGGCCGCTTCCTCCTCCAGCGCGGCGCGCACCACCCGGAAGGCCAGGCCCTCGGAGTAGCCGCGCCGGGCCAGCACGCCGACCAGCCGCCGGGTGCGGACCTGCGGGTCCAAGCCGCGGGTGGACCGAAGCTTGCGCTCGACCAGCGCCCGGGCCGCGTCCGTCTCGTCGTCGTGGTCGACCTGGACGAGGGCCTGCTCGACCAGGTCGGCGGCGACGCCCTTGGTGCGCAGCTCCTGGGCCAGCGCCCGCCGGGACAGGCCCCGGACGGCGTGCCGGGACTCCACCCAGGCCGCGGCGAAGGCCGCGTCGTCGATCAGCCCGACCTCTTCCAGCCGGGTGAGCACCTGCTCGGCGACGTCCTCCGGAATCTCCCGCTTGCGCAGCGCGTCGGCGAGTTGCTTGCGGCTCTTGGCGGTGCCGGTGAGCAGCCGCAGGCAGATGTCCCGGGCCCGGGTCTCCGGGTCGGTCTGCTCCTCGGCCCGCTTGCGGGAGGTGCGGGCGGTGCCCTTCTCCTCCGCCGGCAGGCCCTCGTCGGAGCGTTCGCCGCGCCGGGCCCGGCGCGGGCGGGCGGGCGGGGCGGCCGCACCCCCGTGACCGGCCGCCCCGGCCTCGCGCCGCCGGCCGACGGCAGCCGGCTCCGCGGGGGCCAGCGCCGGGGGGGGGGGCGGGGGCGGGGGGGGGGGGGCGCGGGGGGGGGGGGCCGGGCGCGCGCGGCGGGC
>NZ_JBHYGR010000284.1:0-1784 GCF_042738155.1 Kitasatospora sp. NPDC059088
GCTGCGTGTTTTTTTTACATCCCGCGGGCGCCCCGCCCGCCCCCCCGCCCCCCCCCGCCCGGGCCCGGCGGGGGGGGGGGGGGGGGGGGGGGGGCGCCCCCGGGGCCCGGTACGCCCGGCCGCCCGTTCTCCTGCTGGGGGTGCTGGGGGTGCTGGGGTGCCTGCGGTGCACCGGCGGGTGCGGCGGCCGCGGTTCCCCGTCTGACCCCGCGCCCGCCGGCGGCGGCCGTGCCGCGGGCCGCCAGCTCGCTGAGCCGCTCGTGCAGGGCGGCCGCGCCGGGCCGCTCGGCGGGTTCCTTGGCAAGGCAGGCCCTGATGAGCGGGGCGAGTGGCGGGGGGACGGCGGACAGGTCGGGTTCCTCGTGGACGACCCGGTACAGCATCACTTCGGAGGACGCCCCGGAGCCGAACGGGGTGTCCCCGGTGAGCGCGTACGCGAGGGTGGCGCCGAAGGCGAAGACGTCGGTGGCCGGTGTGACGGCGACGCCGCGGACCTGCTCGGGGGCGAGGAAGCCGGGGGAGCCGACGGCGGTGCCGACGTGGGTGAGGGTGCTGGCGCCGCGCGACCAGGCGATGCCGAAGTCGATGATCCGCGGGCCGCGCGGGGAGAGCAGGATGTTCGAGGGCTTGAGGTCGCGGTGGACGACTCCGGCCTCGTGCACCTTGACCAGCCCGTCGGCCAGTGCGGCGCCGATCCGGGCGGCTTCGGGCCAGCTCAGCGGCCCTTCGTCGCCGACCCGCTTGTAGAGGGAGGGGCCGGGGACGTAGGCGGTGGCCAGCCAGGGGCGGTCGGCCTCGATGTCGGAGCCGACGACCCGGGCGGTGCAGCCGCCCCGGATCCTGGAGGCGGCGGCGATCTCGCGGGCGAAGCGGGTGCGGAACTCCTGGTCCTCGGCGAGTTCGGCCCGGATGAGCTTGAGGGCGACGCGCTGGCCGCGGCGGTCGGAGCCGAGGTAGACCACGCCCATGCCGCCGGCTCCCAGTCGCCGGTGCAGGCGGTACGGCCCGACGATGCGGGGGTCCTCACGCCTCAGCCGCATCATCGCCATGTCTCGTTCCCCGTCAGCCTGTGGGTGAGGCCCCGTCGGTTGGGGCATCGTCAGTTCCTGTCCGGCACAGCTTACGGACTGCCCGCTGCGGTGTGCTGATACGCAACACCTCAAGCCGCCGTGCGATTGTCCGATCGTGAGCTGAGCAGCAGGTCACAGGGGTGCCGAATCGCCTCTCGGGGTTGCCCCTCAGGGTTCCCCCGGGGGCGGTGCGCGACCTTCCTCCCCCTCCGGTAGTACGCCTTGAGTCTGAGCGTCATCCTCCGGGATGCCCGAGGAACAGTACGACGGCATGACGCCCGAAAGGCCCCCCGGCCAATAGCGTTGTGTCCAGCGGTGGACGGGGAGCTCGTCCCCCGAGGTAAGCCGTCCACCGCGCCAACTCGACCGGATCAGGAGCAGGGCCATGGCATCGCAGCAGACGGGAACCACCCGCCGGCGTCGACCGCCCTTCATCCAGCCCCAGTCCGCCGAGCGCCCCACCCGGCACCCCGCCGTCGCGCTGGCCATGGCCCTGCCGTGCGCCGTGCTGCTGGTGATGCTGTTCGGCGGGTGGGAGCAGATGGCGAACCAGGCCGAGGCCCTGGCCGATCTGATCGGCCGCTGAGGCGGACGGCACGGCCGCGGAGCCGTCAGGAGAAACAGAGAACACCAGAACGGGGGCACGTCCCCCCGGGGGCGGGGGGCGCGACGCCCCGGGTGGCGGCGGCGGCCCGAGTCACACGGCCGGGCTCG
>NZ_JBHYGR010000284.1:1794-2143 GCF_042738155.1 Kitasatospora sp. NPDC059088
CCGTGCGGCGCCCGGGCGGCGGCGCCCGCCCGCGCGCTCCCCCCCAAACAAAACCAAACCCCCACCCCCCCCCGCCGCGGCGCGGGGGGGGGCGCCCCCCCCCCCGCCGGGGAGGCCGCGGGCCGCGATGACACGCGGACGGGCGAGAGCGGTGCGCAGAGCACCCCGGCAGGCGGAGACGCCGCGTACGGACGTCGGTGAGGGCGACCGTACGCGGCTCTTCTCCGCCCTCTTCCTCGAACCCGGAACGCAAGAGGCCGAGGCCGCCGCCCCGTCCGGTGGGCGGGCCCGGCGGGTGGGGTCGCGGTAGTGGGTTTTTAACAATTTCCCCCACCCAGTGTAATGTGTT
>NZ_JBHYGR010000285.1:0-2080 GCF_042738155.1 Kitasatospora sp. NPDC059088
GCACCCACACGACGGCACGAGCATGCCTACCGACAGACGGCCACATACCTCACCTGGGAAAACGTGACCCTACCTTCGGTTTGGGAATCGCTTCTAACCCTTGGCATTCGACTTCGATGTTCCGCTGACGCAGGTCAACGCCGACCCATGGCCGTTGCGACTGGTCGCCCGAGTGGTCAGCATCCGAGGGGGTCGGTAAGTTCCTTCCTGTTCATCTGCGAGCGGCAGTGGACGTTGCTGCTAGGCCTCGTTGTACGGCGCTCCTTCGTCGGGCCCTGGGAACCGGAGCGGGAACGCTGACCGCCGGCATGGGAGAGCGAGTTGGTTCTCGTGGGGGAGCGGTTGGTGGTCGCGGACTCGCCGGGACCGGCCCGTGCCTGGTCGACGGTTCGGGCCCCGACTTCCTTGGCCCGCGGCGTGGACGGGGGCAGTGGTCGCAGACGGGGAGCAGCGGCGCGAAGCCGAGGTCAGCCGGCTGTGAAACCGGCGGCGGTCTGGCGCCGCCGCCACAGTTCCAGGGTGTGCTGCTGGCGTTCGGCCCGTTGCAGCAGTTCGTCGAGCGGCGCCGGGTCGAGGAGCTGGTGGGATTCGGCCAGACGGCGCAGAGTCTGCCATCCCGCTGTCTTGCCTTCGACGGCGGTGCGCAGCAGCTCCAGTTCGAGGTACGTGGTCAGCGGGGAGCGGCGCAGCAGGCGGCCGTTGGTCTTGAGTCGCCCGAAACTCTCGCCCAGCCAACCGGCCCACGCCTTGTAGCGGCGTACCGGCAGGTCGAGCTGGCGCATGATGGCCAGCAGGCTGGCGCGGTCCTGCGCGATCTCGGCCGCGATCGGGCTCATGGCCCGGCCCAGTGGCGTTCCACTGGTCGCGTCGGCGAGGTGGCGGGCGCGCTGGACCCCGGCGCAGGCGCCGGCCAGGTGATCGTTGAGGTAGATGCCCAGAAGGCACGAATCGATGTTGCCGCCGGGGCCGCGTGCGTTGTCACCCATGGTGTGGACCGCCTTCGATCGATCGTGGCCGTGCCGGTTCGCTCTGGCCGGAGGGTCCATGAATACGCCTGCCCGTCCTGTGCCCAGCGACACGGACGCGGTCGGATTCGTGTTGGCACGTGTGGCCTTGGAGGTGGCGAGGTGGGTGGCAGCGCGGGCATGAGACTCGACCATCTGCGGATCTTGGATATTCCGCCTGCGAGGCGCGAGGTGTCTGCCCCTGGCCGAACGGGCGTCTTCGGGCGATGGGCACCGACGGCTGCGGGGCGCCGGCTGTACGTGCACCCACGAGGTCTTCCCCGAGCAGCACGGAGCCGTCGAGAATGAGCACCCCCTCAACGTACGGTCGGTGCGTCCTTGCCGGCCGCCGGTCTGGAGCTGTAGGGGCTGTGCCGCGAGCTGGTGCGGGTCAGTGGGGACCGCGGCCCAGCGCGGCCGGTGCGCAGACGTCGGCCGCGCGGGGAAGACGGCCGGCTGGGCTCGGACGTCGTGTTCAGCTGGCCGTGGCCCACTGGGCGGCCTGTGCCCGCGGGGGTGAGACGACGGCGGCATAGCAGTTTCCGGGCAGGTCGGCGACCCAGTCGAAGGTGTCGAGGGTGATGCCGTGCTTGGCTGCGGCCTGAAGGATGTCGGCCAGCAGGGCGGTCGCGGCGGCCTTGTCCTGCTCGGTGCCCCGGTCCGGGCGGCGCTCGGCGGCAGCGTTGACGCGGTCGGCCAGGCTGCGGTCCCTGCGGTCGGTGTACTCGTACATGTGCGGATGTCCTGGTCGGTCGGCTGATGATCGGCGGGAGCGGCGGCCGTTTCCGGCCGCCGAAGCGGTAGGAGCGGTGCTGCGGGCTGCATTCCTGCTGGGGGTGCTCCGCCCGCGTGCGCGCCTGTCGACCCGGGCGGTCCTGGCCGCCATGGCCTGGGTGTGGTCGGCCGGGCGGGTCGGGCAGTGGCGGTGGGCCGGCCGCACCCGGGGGCGGTTACAGGCTGTGGGTGAGGCGGTCGGTCAGCAGGCGGGTGAACCGGGCCGGGTCGGGCAGGTCGCCGCCCTCGGCGAGCAGGGCGCTGCCGTGGACGAGTTCGGCGATGTCGGTGAGGACCGGGTC
>NZ_JBHYGR010000286.1:0-2059 GCF_042738155.1 Kitasatospora sp. NPDC059088
CGGGGGGGGGGGCGGCCCGCGGGGGGCGCGGGGGGGGCGGGGGCCCCCCCCGGCCGGCGGGGGCCGCCGCGGGGGGGGGGGGGGGGCGCCCCGGCCCCCCCACGGGTCCGGTGGGATCAGTACATGGTCGGGATGTACTTGTAGCAGGGCTGGGTGTTGCTGTAGATCATGATGTCGCCGGTGATCCTGCCCACGATGCCGTCCGGGACGACGCTCGGGTTGCTGTGGCTCTGGACCGTCTGGTAGCGGACCACCAGGGCCTTGGTCTTCGGGCCCCAGATGCCGTCCTCCTGCACCCGGGCGCCCGAGTCGCCCACGACGTTGGCGACCCAGTCGTTGAGGATCGTCTGCACGCAGTGGACGGAGTTGTAGCCGTTCGGGTAGCCGTCGCCGATGTAGGAGGCGCCGGTCGAGGCCTGGGCCGGGGCGGCCAGGGCGAGGGTCACG
This sequence comes from Kitasatospora sp. NPDC059088, assembly GCF_042738155.1. NCBI lineage: Bacteria > Bacillati > Actinomycetota > Actinomycetes > Kitasatosporales > Streptomycetaceae > Kitasatospora > Kitasatospora sp. NPDC059088. The sequence goes on from NZ_JBHYGR010000286.1 coordinate 448, forward strand.
GCCGCGGTGGCGAGGGCCAGGGTGGTCCTGAGGGCGAGCTTCGTCCGCATCACGGGGTTCCTTCTCCGATCGGCCCGGTACGGAGTCCGGGCGGGCGGTCATCAGCCAAACAGCGGGCCGGACGTCCCACCAGCGCGGGACGTCCCGGGACGGCGGAGGGACGGGGGACGGAGCCGAGGACGGTGACGGTGACGGGCGAATGGGGCCGTTGGGCCCTGGGCCGCCGCAGGGCGGCGGGGGATGATGCGGTGGGCCCCGCCGGGAGTGTGCGGGGGTGACGAAGGTGGAAACCGCGTGATGGCGACCGAGGTGGAGGGCGTCGGGGCTTCGGCGCCGGTCCGGGTGTTCCTGCTGGACGACCACGAGGTGGTGCGCCGCGGGGTGCACGACCTGCTGGACGGCGAGCCGGACCTGGAGGTCGTCGGGGAGGCCGCGACGGCCGAGCAGGCCCTCGTCCGGGTGCCCGCGCTGCGGCCCGACGTGGCGGTGCTGGACGTCCGGCTCGGGGACGGCGACGGGGTCTCCGTCTGCCGTGAACTGCGGTCGCGGATGCCCGACCTGGCCTGTCTGATGCTGACCTCCTTCGACGACGAGGAGGCGCTGCTGGACGCCGTGATGGCGGGTGCCGCCGGGTACGTGTTGAAGCAGATCAGCGGCACCGACCTGGTCGCCGCCGTCCGTACCGTGGCCTCCGGCCGGTCGATGCTCGACCCCGGCGCGGCGACCCGGCTGCTGAACCGGCTGCGCAGCGACGCCGAGCCCGCCCGGCCGGTGACCGCCGGACCGGCGCTGACGGCGCGCGAGCAGGAGGTGCTGGCGCTGATCGGGGAGGGCCTGACCAACCGGCAGATCGGTGAGCGGCTCTACCTCGCGGAGAAGACGGTGAAGAACCACGTGTCCCGGCTGCTGGCCAAGCTCGGGGTGGAGCGGCGGGTGCAGGCGGCGTTGATCGCCACCGAGCTGCGGCAGTCGGCCGCCGCGCCGTCCTCGCCGCTGCGCTACGGCCGGGGTTGACGACCCGCCCCGGGGCTGACGACCCGCCCGGGCGGGCCCCTCGGCGGGACCATCGGCCCTCGTGACCGGGCCCGGCCCCGGGTGAGCATCGCTCGCATGAACCGCGATCACGTCCCGTCCCCCCGGCCCGCGCCGTCCGACCCCGTCCACCGCTCGAACCCGTCCGGCCCCCGCGAGCTCGACCGGAGGCGGGCGCTGCAGCTGCTGGGCCGGGCCCCCGTCGGGCGGGTCGTCTACACCGTCGACGCCCTCCCGGCCGTCCTGCCGGGGACTTCCGGTTGGCGCCCGGCGGCGTGCTGGTCTCCGCACCCGCCGACTCCGAGCTGGCCCGGGCGGTGGACGGCGCGGTGATCGCCTTCGAGGCCGACGAGGTGGACGGCCGGGACGGCTCCGGCTGGTTCGTCACCGTCCTCGGCCGTGCCCAGGTCCGCCCGGGGACGGCGACCGCCCCGGACGTGGTCCGGATCCGGATCCGGCCGGAACTGGTGATCGGCCGCTGTTTGCTCTAGGGCCTGTCCGGCGGATCTTGGCAGATCAGCGCGCGGCGTTGGGCGCCCGGCTGGGCGTGCGCCCGAGTCGGCCTCGTACTGGACGTACT
>NZ_JBHYGR010000287.1:0-2035 GCF_042738155.1 Kitasatospora sp. NPDC059088
GGTCTGGCGGGTTCGTGGACGGCGGTCGACTCGGTGGCGGCGCGTCCGGCGCGCACCGCGGGCACGGTCGTCAAGGACGAGGGCGAGGGCGGCAAGCAGCTCGCCGCGTTCCTGGCCGACCAGAAGTTCATCTAGTCCGCCCCGCCCCGACCCCGATCCGGCTGGTCCAGTGATCCGGCCGATCCCGCTGAACACGGAGACATAGAGCAATGGCTGAGATTCTCGTCCTGGTCGACCACGCCGACGGCGCGGTCCGCAAGCCCGCCCTGGAGCTGCTGACCCTGGCCCGCCGTATCGGTGAGCCGTCCGCCGTCGTGCTGGGCGCGGGTGCCGCGGCCGCCGACATCGCCGCCAAGGCCGCCGAGTTCGGTGCCGCCAAGGTGTACGTCGCCGACGGCGCCGAGTTCGCCGACCAGCTGGTCGTCCCCAAGGTGGACGCCCTGGCCCAGATCGCCAAGGCCAACGACGTGGCCGCCGTCCTGGTGACGTCCTCCGGCGAGGGCAAGGAGGTCGCCGCCCGCGTCGCGCTGCGCCTCGGCTCGGGCATCATCACCGACGCCGTGGACGTCCGCGCCGGCGAGCAGGGCCCGATCGCCACCCAGTCGGTGTTCGCCGCCTCGTTCACCGTCGACTCCCGCGTGAGCAACGGCGTGCCGGTCATCACCGTCAAGCCGAACGCCGTGGCCCCGGAGGCCGTCGCGGCCGCCGGTGCGGTGGAGAACGTGTCGGTGGAGTTCACCGGCAACGCCGCCAAGGTCACCTCGCGCACCCCGCGCGTCTCCACCGGCCGTCCCGAGCTGACCGAGGCCGCCATCGTGGTCTCCGGCGGCCGTGGCGTCGGTGCCGCCGAGGGCTTCGGCGTGGTCGAGGAGCTCGCGGACGCGCTGGACGCGGCCGTCGGTGCCTCGCGTGCCGCCGTCGACGCCGGCTGGTACCCGCACAGCTCCCAGGTCGGCCAGACCGGCAAGCAGGTCTCGCCCCAGCTGTACGTGGCCAACGGCATCTCGGGCGCCATCCAGCACCGGGCCGGCATGCAGACCTCGAAGACCATCGTGGCCGTCAACAAGGACCCCGAGGCCCCGATCTTCGAGCTCGCCGACTACGGCGTGGTCGGCGACCTCTTCGAGGTGCTGCCGCAGCTCACCGCCGAGGTGAAGGCCCGCAAGGGCTGATCCCCGCGAACCGCCGGAGGGCGTGGCACTCGGTACCCCGGTACCGAGTGCCACGCCCTCCGCCGTTTCCCGGTCCGTTTCCTGGTCCGTTTCCTGGTCCGCCCGTCCGCCCGTCCGCCCGCTCCCGTCCGGGGCCGTCGGCTATTCGGCGAAGGCCGCGAGGTGCTGGGTGAAGCCGCCCTTGGTGGGCGGCAGCGGCCGCGGTTCGAGGTCGTGCACCGGCGGCGGCTCCTCCATTGGCAGCAGCCGCAGCTCGGGCTGCTCGGAGTCGGGGGAGGAGTACAGCCGCACCCGGGTGCCGACCGGGACGGTGCTGCGCATCCCGTCCACGATGCACCAGACGTCGAACCCCTCCTCCATCCGGATCAGCGACTTCTGCCGGACCAGCGGCGTCCGGGCCTGTTCGACCGCGCAGCGCCGGACCACGCCGGTGCCCTCGCTGGGCTCCAGCCGCAGCTCGGTGGAGCCGCAGGTGGGGCAGAGCAGGCGTTGGAAGGTCGGGTTGTTGCACCAGGTACAGCGCTGGAAGTACAGCGTCGTGCTCCGGGTGTCGGCATCGATGGCTGAGTGGACCACGCTGTCATCTCCCTGCGCTCGGACCGGCTCTGTCGGCTGAAGTACGTCAGTAGTTCGGCGGTAGTTCGGCAGGAAAAGGATAGGGAACTCAGTGCCGCCCTGGGAAGGCACTGAGTTCCCTTTTTGCCACGCACGTGCATAATGAAGGGTACTGAGTACCGTCGTGAAACAGGAGTGGCGATCATGAGCCAGGACTTCGATCTCTTCCGTATCTCCGAGGAGCACGGGATGCTCCGTGAGGCGGTGCGTTCGCTGGCCGAGGCGAAGATCGCTCCGTTCGCGGCGGA
>NZ_JBHYGR010000288.1:0-2035 GCF_042738155.1 Kitasatospora sp. NPDC059088
CCCCCGGAACTCCTCCGGGGGCGGGCGGCCCGTCGTCGTGCCCGCCGGTACGGCCTCACGGCTCCTGGGGGAGCAGCACCCACAGCGCGAGGTAGATCAGGAACTGCGGGCCGGGCAGCAGGCACGACAGCAGGAAGATCAGTCGGACGGTCCACGGGGTGAGGCCGAAGCGCTCGGCGATCCCGGCGCAGACGCCGGCGATGACGCGGTTGTGGCGGGGGCGGGCGAGGCGGGCGCTCATGGGAACTCCTTGGCTGGCTGGCTGCCGGTGCCGGGTGGTCCGGCGGGCGTACCTCCATACTCCGCCGCCGCCGGCCCGGAAACCTCCACCCACCAGGCGATCCTCGACCCCGGTAGGTCACCGGGAAGACGGAGACCCGGATCGGGGTCCGCCTCAGGGATGACCCGGAGGTGCGGGTACGGAAAAACCCGTTCGCGAAGGTGTCGGGGCGGAGGGATATGATTCCGCGGTCGCTGATGGTGGGGGGAAATCCGGCGGCGCCGTCACGGCCTCAAGAGGCCCCTCACGCCTGCGATTTCGCACTTCTCTCGGGCTGCGCCCGAATTCTCCCGTGAGGTCCCCTTGCGCAATCAGTCCCGCAGAATCCTCGCCGTGGCCGCCGCTGCCGCGCTGGCCTCCGGCGCCGCCCTGACCTCGGCCCCGGCGGCACTGGCGACCCCGACGGCCACTGCCGCGCCCCAGGGCACCCAGGCCACCTCGCCGGTCACCGCCGCTTTCGGCGGACTGCCCGACTCGGTCAAGGCGGGCGGCGCGCCGATCGAGTTCTCCGTGACCCTCAAGAACACCGTCGACCACCAGATGGACGTGCTGGGGTCGGTCCTCACCCTCGCGGACCCCGGCCTCGGCATCAAGCCGGGCCAGTTCAAGCTGGAGTACCAGGCCCCCGGCACGACCGGGTGGCAGGCCGCCGAGGAACGCGGTGCCGCTGTCTGGGACGTCGACCGCAACGGCGGCCGGCACGTGGCGGCCGGTGCCGAGGCCGTCTACCGGCTGCGGCTCACCGTCTCCGCCGATGCCCCGGCGGGTCGGGTGGGCCCGGGCTTCAACGCCATCGTGTCGGACCCCACCCTGCCCCCCGAGCAGCGCATCTCGACCGCGCTCAGCACCTCCCCGAACCTGGTGGTCGCCCCGGCGGTCACGCCGACCACGCCGGCGACCACGCCCGCTGCCACGGCGGACGTCCGGCTCGACGGGGTGCCCGCCGTCTTCACGGCGGGCACGGAGTCGAAGCCGTTCAAGCTCGTCCTCGGCAACACCAGTGGCAAGGACCTCCGGCTGGTGCCCGCGATCGTGTTCCAGGGGAAGGACCTGCTCCCCTCCGGGACGGTCAGGTTCGAGTTCCAGGCGCCGAACGGGGACTGGCTGGAGGGCACCCCCGGCGGTGACTCGGACCACCCGGCCTGGCTCTGCATGGGCCTGCGGGCGGGGAGCAAGGACGCCGACGTCGTCGTCCTGCCGAAGGGCGGGACGAGGACGTTCAACCTCCGGCTGGCCTTCACCAAGGACGCGCCGGTCGTCGCCGAGTCCCTGCTCGCCAGGGTGGGCAGCCTGCCCGGCGCGGGTGAGAGCGGCGCCGAGTCGTTCAGCCCGAGGGCGGACTTCACCATCGAGGCCGCCACCGGCACCCCGGCTCCCACCACCCCGGTCACCTCCGCTCCGGCCGCCCCGGCCACCGTTGCCGCCGCCGTCCCGGCCGCGCAGGTCACCACCGGCGCCCCGAGCCCCGCGGCCGAGCCCGTGCAGGTGGCGGCCGCCGCCGCCCCGGCCCCGGCGGCCGTGGAGGCCACCCGGCTGGCCTCCACCGGCGGCGGGTCCTCCTCCGCCCCGATGGCGATCACCGGCGCGACCGCGATCGCCCTCGGCATCGGAACCCTGGTCGTCGCCCGCCGCCGCCAGCGCGCCCAGGGCGCCGGGAACTGACCCCGGACAGCACGAGGCCACGGGAGGGGAACCGGCGAACGGGGTGGGGGGTGGGGTGGGGGGGGGTGTGTGGGGGGAGGGCGGGTGCGGTGT
>NZ_JBHYGR010000289.1:0-2030 GCF_042738155.1 Kitasatospora sp. NPDC059088
CCCCGGAACTATAGGGTGCGGGGGGCGGGGGGGTCCTCGGGGCGGGCCCCCCCCCCCGCGGCCGCCGTCAGCTGTCAGCTGTCAGCTGTCAGCTGTCAGCTGTCAGCGCGGAACGCCCCGTGGACCCGCAGGTCGCCCTTGACCGAGACCTGCCCGTCATTGGTGTGCACGATCCACTCCTGTCCGTTGCGGACCGACAGGTGCCCGTTGGCGTTCACCTTGCCCTGGAAGCGCGACTCGCCCTGGACCCGCAGCATCGCCTTGGTGCTGAGGTCCCCGGCGACCGTGAGCGTGCGCCAGGCGTTCAGGTCGCCCTCGGCCTCCAGGCCGCCGTGGACGATCAACCGCGGCGGGCCGTCCTGGGTCTCCAGCACGTTGTCGACGGTCAACCCGCCCTGGAGGGTGAGGCGTTCCCTGACCTGGGCACGGCGGGTGACCAGGTCGTTGAGGTCCGCCTCGCCGGCGGTGACGGTCCCCCAGTCCGTGCCGCCGTCCTTGCGGACCTCCACCCCGGACTGCGGGAACTCCAGCCAGCCCTTGGCCCCGGCACGGTCCCCCACCCAGCCGGTGTTGATCCCGGCCGCGCTGACCGTCTCCACCGTGACGATCCCGAGGTCGCCGCCGCTGCCGTGGCCGACCCTGATCCCGCCGGGCGGGAACTCGATCCGCCCGGCGTCGTCGTCGTGGCCCCGGACCGACCCGGCGGTGACCGTGCCGATCGCCGCCTCCGCGGCCCGCAGCTCCACGGCGTCCACCTGCCGTGCCTCCACCGTCACGGCCTCCACCCCGGCGGCCGCCAGGGTGCCCAGCGCATCGGCCTCGTCGCGGATCTGGGCGCCCTGCCCGGTGAAGGTGATCCGCCCGCGCGCCGTCGTCGTGCCCCGGACCCACGGGGTGTGCACCCCGGCCGTCGCGGTCACCGCCTCGAACTCGGGGCTGCGCAGGTGCACGGTGGTGGTGAGGAAGTACCCCGGCTGCGCGCGCCCCGGGAGGGTGGCCGTCAGGGTGTACGTGGCGTCCCGCTTCGGCTCCTCGCCCGCCTTCGGCGCCCACTCCCAGCCCGCCCCGGTCCGCTGCGGGACGGGCACCGAGAGGCCGTCCGGGCCCTGGATCCGGTACTCCAGGTTCGCCGGGCCGTCCCAGCGCAGGACGACGTCCGCGCCACCCGCCACCAGGGACTCCTGCGGGCGGAAGTTGCGCGGCACCTTGGGCAGTTGCTTCACCAGGCCCAGGGTCACCGGGTTGCGCTGCGCCCTGGAGCAGTTCGCCGCCCGCTCCGTCACCTGGAGCAGGACCAGCCCCGGCTTGTCCGAGACCGGGAAGCCGTCCAGCACCAGGACGAGTGAACCGGCTTCCCGGAAGAGCGAGTTGGGGCGGGGAGTGACGGTCAGCACGCCGTTGCCGTCGTCCCAGACCGACGTCGGGTCCTCCCCCGCCCGGGTCGCGTTGTTCTGGGCGATCCGGGCGTTGATCGACTTCGGGTGCGCGGTCAGGTCCCCCTCCCGCTGGCCGCAGGGCACCCGCAGCTCGATGGAGTACCAGATCACCTCGTCCGGGGTCGGGTTGGAGACGACGAGGTAGACCGATCCGTTGGGCTCCTCGCCCGCCTCCGGCACCTGGAGCGGGGCCGGATCGGTGAGGAGTTCGTAGCTCAGAGCAGCCATCGTTGAAGACCCCCTGTGTCTGCTGTGCGGGCACTCGCCCCCACGGGCGCAGCCCTGTGGCTCAGCACCCTCCCTCCGGACGGTGGCCCGGGAGCTCCGATTCCGGGCCACCGTCGCGAAGCAGCCCCGCATTTGGCCGAAACCCCGGAGCGGGGAAGGCCACGGTCGGCGCCGCAAGCGGCTATGCGCTGCTCACAGTTGCTTGTAGTTTGGGATCCATGAACAGTTGTGAGCAGTGTGGGAGATGCGCGTGACCGTCATCGATCATCTCGCCCTGTCCGGCGCCCGGCTCGTCCTGCCCGGCGGGGTCGTCGACGGCGGCCGCCTGGCCGTCCAGGGCGAGCGCATCGCCGCCCTCTCCCCCGC
>NZ_JBHYGR010000290.1:0-2001 GCF_042738155.1 Kitasatospora sp. NPDC059088
ACTTTTTATAATCAGTATTTTTTTTAATATCAACTATCTTTTTTTTTCTGGCGCAGCTGGTGGCCCCCCTGGCCTTGACGGTCCGGGGGGGGGGGGCACCCGCCTTCCCGCACCCTCCTTCCCGCACCCGCCTTCCCACGCCCACATCCAACTCACCGACAGGAGGCCGGACTTGCCACGACGACCCACCGGATGGACACTCGCCCTCGGCATCGCCCTGCCGGTCGAGGCCGCCACCACCCTCGCACTGCCCGCCGTCCTCGCCGCAGCCGTCGACGCCGCCCTCGCCCACCGGACCGGGACCGCCCTCGCCCCACCCGCCCTCCTGCTGCTGACGGCCGCCGCCGCCAACGCCACCGCGGCGGCCGCCGGACCGGCCTGCTCGGCCGAGGCCACCGCCGCCCTGCGCGGGCGCCTGCTCCGCCACCTCCTCGCCCTCGGGCCCGGCGGCCGCCTGCACGGCGGGCCGCCACCCGGCGACCTCGCCGCCCGGCTCCTCGGCTCGGCCGCCGACGCGGGCGGCCGGCTCCCCGCCGTACTCGGCGCGGCCACCGCGCTGCTCACCTCGATCGGCGCGATCCTCGGACTCGCCGCGCTCTCGCCGTGGCTGGCACTCGCCTTCTTCGCGGGCGTGGTGCCCGGCGTGCTGCTCATCCGGCTCTTCCTGCACCGGGCCGGGCCGGTGTTCGCCCGCTACCAGGAGGTGCAGGCCGAACTCGCGGCCCGGCTCAGCGGCGCCCTCACCGGGCTGCGCAGCATCCACGCGGCGCGCGCCGAACACCGCGAAGCCGCCCGGGTCCTGGCCCCGCTCCCGGACCTGTCCGCGGCCGGACACGCGCTCTGGGCCGCCCAGCGGCGCACCGCCTGGCAGGCCACCCTGCTGATCGCCCTGGTCGAGATCACCGTGCTCGCCACCGCCGGGGCGCTGCTCGCCGACGGCGCCCTCGCCCCGGGCGCGCTCGCCGCGGCGGCGGGCTGGGCGGCGCTCGGCGCGGGGCTCTTCGAACAGGTGGAGTCGCTGGTCGGGGTCGCCCACGCGCGCGCCGGGCAGGCCCGGGTCGACGAACTGCTGGCGCTCGCACCGGCCCCGGCCGGCCCGGCGGCCCTCCCGGCGGGCGGGCCCGGCGAGGTCACCCTGCGGGGCGTGGTGGTGCGCGACGGCGAACGGGTCCTGCTCGGCCCGCTCGACCTCACCGTCCCCGGCGGCCGCACCGTCGCCCTGGTCGGGCACTCCGGTGCCGGGAAGTCACTGCTCGCCGCACTGCCGGGGCGACTGCGCGACCCCGACGAGGGCACCGTACTGATCGACGGCGTCCCGGTGGACACCCTGTCCCCCACCGCCCTGCGGGACGCCGTCGGCTACGCCTTCGCCCGGCCCGACCTGGTCGGCCGCACCGTCCGCGACGCCCTCGCCGGAGCGGGCCCGGCCGAAGCCGCGGCCGCGTGCGCGGACGGCTTCCTGGCCCGGCTCCCCCACGGCTGGGACACCCCGCTCGACGACCTCCAGCTCTCCGGCGGCGAACTCCAACGCCTCGGCCTCGCCCGGCTGCTGGCCCGCCCCACCCGCGTCGTCGTCCTCGACGACGCCACCTCCGGCCTGGACCTCGCCACCGAGTACCAGGTCACCGAGGCCCTCGACCGCGCCACCCACGGACGCACCCGGCTGGTCGTCGCCCACCGCGCGACCGTCGCCGCCCGCGCCGACCTCGTCGCCTGGCTCGACGGGGGCCACCTCCGCGCCCTCGCCCCCCACACCCACCTCCTCGCCCACCCCGACTACCGCGCCACCCTCTCGGCCACCACCCTCCAGGCAGCCACGACGTGACGCACCGGAAGTCGATCGGGCCGACTTCCGGTGCGGGGGGGGACCGGCCACCCTCTGCCCTGCCGAGCTCTCGACGCTTCCTCTCAGCCGCCCCCGGGGGGGGGGGGGCCCGCGGGCGGGGGGGGGGGGGGCGCCCGCGCCCCCCCCCCCCCCCCCCCCCCCCCCCCCCCCCCCCC
>NZ_JBHYGR010000291.1:0-1952 GCF_042738155.1 Kitasatospora sp. NPDC059088
TTCAAAAACGGCACCTGTTCTAAGAGCATAGAAACTCAACAGGCACAGCCTGTTTGACACCCTTTTTTTTAGGGTGGCACCGAGTTTCCTTATGCTCTTTTTCTCTGAAGCTAAACCTGTTTTATATGTCGTAGTCTTTTTATTGGGAGTGACCCCTTGCTGTACAATTTCCGGAGGTGCCGATAAGGGACGAATTTTCCCTTGTCGGTTGCCTTTGGGGATTGTAAGGGGTGGAGGCTCGGAATCAAAAGGAAACGAAATATCATTCCGAGTGTGCTTCTTTTTTCTGTTCTTGAATTCTATTATTTCCAATGTTAGAATTATGTTAACAACTTGTTAGGAGTGTGTTTGGATGGAAGAGAAAAAACAAATTGGACCTCGAATTACTGTTGAAACATTTAAAAAGCTAGAGTTATTAGCCGAACATTTTACAAAACACAATGAATTTGGAAGAGTTTCAAAAGATGCTGTAATTGAGTTTGCTATTAAGGAATTGTATAGGGACTATTTGGGAAAAGGACGCTAATTTTTGTTGAAAAACTGACTTCGGATTTGGGGTTCTTTATTATTAACTTGATTTTAATTAAACATTACAGGAAAAATTGAGGGGAAATGGATGGATAAACGCAATGGTGACGCGGTTTTCATAGCTCCAAATGATGTTGTAAAAGTGACCACTATGAATCACGTCATTGAAGTTCAGCATATGGAGAAGATGAACCGGAAAAATAATATCAAAAAATTGGACAAGGATAGGTTTGTAGACCTCTCTACTGGGGAGATCCGGGAGTTCGAGCATTCGGAAAATCGGCAGGAAAATTATAATTCTTTGAGACAAACCTTTAAGAAGCTGCGTTATTTGATAAATAACAATTTTATAGGACGGCCAAATGAATTACATATAACTTTGACATACAAGAAAAATATGACGGACACGAAAAAACTTTATAGTGATTTTCAAAATTTTATCGACAGGTTGCGTTATAAATACAAGAAAGAAAGTTCGATAGATTATTTATCGGTGGTAGAGCCACAAGGACGTGGAGCCTGGCATTGTCATGTTTTAATGCGCTTTAATGATTTGGATAAGATTTATATTAAAAATGCTGAATTAAGGAGTCTATGGGGTTTAGGATTTGTAACAATCAAGTCATTAAAGGATATAGACAACATAGGAGCCTATTTGAGCGCTTATTTGACTGATATAGACCTAGAAGATGTCCAAGACAGGGAAACAGCCTTAAAAGTGGCTTCAGAGGGCTGTGAGGTGCAAACAAAGATCGTAGAAGGTCGGGAAAAGAAATTTTTAAAAGGCGGACGGCTGCACATGTATCCTTCCGGAATGAATATGTATCGAAAATCAAAAGGGATTGTTAAGCCGGAACGGGAAGAAATGAAGTTCGGAGACATAAAAAAAGTAGTGGGTTCGGCAAAACCACACTACGAGAAAAGTTATCATGTCGAAAATGACAATTTTGAAAACACAATTTCGTTTCTCCAGTATAACACAAAACGTGATTTTTGAAGCAAAACGGTTCCTCTTTATGGAGCCGTTTTTTTTATTTCCCGAAGGGTTATTTGTCAGAATGACAAACCGATTTCGAGCCGGCGAGAACCCATTGTCACACCACGATTTAGGGGGTGTGTATAAATGGGCACTCTCTGTGAAATTTGAAGCTTTGAAATTCCGAATGGCGCACTTATACACTCTGTCGAGTGAGTGCTAAAATGCTGAAGCATTTCCGTCAAGCGTGTGGAGGAATCTTGTAGAGAGATATAGCATAGATACCCGTATCTCTAGAGATATTTTGGTATATCCCTGCTATATCTATGGGGTATCTATGCTATATCTTTGGCTTCAAAAACGGCACCTGTTCTAAGAGCATAGAAACTCAACAGGCACAGCCTGTTTGACACCCTTTTTTTTAGGGTGGCACCGAGTTTCCTTATGC
>NZ_JBHYGR010000292.1:0-1934 GCF_042738155.1 Kitasatospora sp. NPDC059088
ACGACAAGCGGGCCTACGTCTTCCATGGCACGGTCACCGTCGCAGCGATCCGCCTCTGGCTCCGACCATGATCCGCCGGACAGAACCTAGTCCACCCAGCTCCGCTCGGGCTTCTCCGCCTCCAGGACCAGGCTCGCCATCGGGGCGCGGGTGGTCCAGCCGAGGGCCCGGTAGAGCCCCTGGCCGTCCGCCGTGCCGACCAGGACGCCGGTGCGGGCGCCCGCCTCGTACGCGCCGGACAGCAGGGCCCGCATCACCACCGAGCCCAGGCCCCGGCGGCGGTGCTCGGGGGCGGTGCCGATCTGGTCCGGTACGGCGACCGGGCCGGCCAGGCCCACCTGGCCGCGGGCGGCGAGGTGCCCGTCCGTGCTGCGCACCAGGGCGCGCAGCACGCCGCCCCTGGTCCAGGTGGTCAGGGTGTAGCCGGTCGGCGGCTGCGCCCGCTCGGGGGTGAGCGCGGTGGTCATCAGGAAGCCGGGCTGGTCCAGCCGCCACTGCGGGCCCAGCCAGGGCCGTACCGTCCCGTCCTCGGCGAACAGCTTGAGCCAGGTGGTCGGCGCGGTGGTCGCCCCGGCGAGCGCGCGGACGGCCTGCTCGGTCGGCTCGGGCAGCACGTACCGCCCCACCTCCCGGTCCGGCGCACCGACGTCGATGCTCCAGCCCCAGGGCCGCTCCACCGGGTCGGCGGCGCCCCGGGAGACGGTCCAGCCGCTGATCCACATCCGGACCAGCTCGGTGACGGTCGACTCCGGCGTCATGTGCGGCATCGTGTGCGGCATCGTTCGGATCCCCCCGCATGTAATGGTCTCTGCTTGCCTGCATACCTTACTCAAGCGGAGGGCGGCCTGCCCAGTAATCTTGACGGGTTCGACGTGCCGGCTCCCGCCGGCGCCCAGCAGCTGGAAGGACCCCGGACGTGAGCGAGACCGAGCCGCCGCAGGACCCCACGGCGGCCGCGCCGACCCCGCTCCGCTCCGACTGCGGCAGCTGCTTCGGACTGTGCTGCGTCGCCCTGCCCTTCGCGGCCACCGCCGACTTCGCGGTGAACAAGGCCGCCGGTACCCCCTGCCGCAACCTGCAGACGGACTTCAGCTGCGGGATCCACGCCCGCCTCCGCGACAGCGGCTTCCAGGGCTGCACCGTCTACGACTGCTTCGGCGCCGGCCAGCGGGTCTCCCAGGTCACCTTCGGCGGGGTCAGCTGGCGGGAGGAACCCGCCACCGCCAAGCCGATGTTCGACGTCTTCCCGATCGTCCGGCAGCTCCACGAACTGCTCTGGTACCTCACCGAGGCGCTCACCTTCGCCCCCGCCCGGCCCGTCCACGCCGAACTGCGGCAGGCCCTGGAGGAGACCGACCGCCTCGCCTCCGGCACCCCCGAGGAACTCCTCGCCGTCGACGTCGCGGCCCACCGCGGCCGGATCAGCGAGCTCCTGCTGCGGGCCGGCGAACTCGTCCGCGCCGCCGTCCCCCGCCGCCGTGAGCACCGCGGCGCCGACCTCTTCGGTGCCCGCCTGCGCGGCGCCGACCTCCAGGGCGCCAACCTGCGCGGCGCCCTCCTGGTCGCCGCCGACCTCTCCGGCGCCGACCTGCGCCTCGCCGACCTCATCGGCGCCGACCTCCGCGACGCCGACCTCGCCGGCGCCGACCTCAGCACCGCCCTCTTCCTCACCCAGGCCCAGCTCAACGCCGCCCGCGGCGACGCCACCACCCGCCTCCCGGCCGCCCTCACCCGCCCCACCCACTGGCCCGCCACCGCCCCGACGGGCGCGACCCCCGGCCACCGCAAGCCCCGCAGCGGCCCCCGCCCCCAGAACGGCACCCGCTCCGGCAGGCCGCGCCGCCGCTAGGGCCTGTCCGGCGGATCTTGGCAGATCAGCGCGCGGCGTTGGGCGCCCGGCTGGGCGTGCGCCCGAGTCGGCCTCGTACTGGACG
>NZ_JBHYGR010000293.1:0-1933 GCF_042738155.1 Kitasatospora sp. NPDC059088
ACGGGTTTAGCCCAAACCCAGAGGCTTGCCTATTGGGGTTGTAGGACACTCTGTACGGAGTTACAAAGGAACGAGGTAGATGAAGAGGTCTGGAAAGGCCCGCCATAGAAGGTAACAGCCCTGTAGTCAAAACTTCGTTCTCTCCTGAGTGGATCCTGAGTACGGCGGAACACGTGAAATTCCGTCGGAATCCGGGAGGACCATCTCCCAAGGCTAAATACTCCCTAGTGACCGATAGTGAACCAGTACCGTGAGGGAAAGGTGAAAAGCACCCCGGAAGGGGAGTGAAAGAGATCCTGAAACCGTGTGCCTACAAGTAGTCAGAGCCCGTTAACGGGTGATGGCGTGCCTTTTGTAGAATGAACCGGCGAGTTACGATCCCGTGCAAGGTTAAGCAGAAGATGCGGAGCCGCAGCGAAAGCGAGTCTGAATAGGGCGAATTGAGTACGTGGTCGTAGACCCGAAACCAGGTGATCTACCCATGTCCAGGGTGAAGTTCAGGTAACACTGAATGGAGGCCCGAACCCACGCACGTTGAAAAGTGCGGGGATGAGGTGTGGGTAGGGGTGAAATGCCAATCGAACCTGGAGATAGCTGGTTCTCTCCGAAATAGCTTTAGGGCTAGCCTCAAGGTAAGAGTCTTGGAGGTAGAGCACTGATTGGACTAGGGGCCCCTACCGGGTTACCGAATTCAGTCAAACTCCGAATGCCAATGACTTATCCTTGGGAGTCAGACTGCGAGTGATAAGATCCGTAGTCGAAAGGGAAACAGCCCAGACCGCCAGCTAAGGTCCCAAAGTATACGTTAAGTGGAAAAGGATGTGGAGTTGCTTAGACAACCAGGATGTTGGCTTAGAAGCAGCCACCATTTAAAGAGTGCGTAATAGCTCACTGGTCGAGTGACTCTGCGCCGAAAATGTACCGGGGCTAAACGTATCACCGAAGCTGCGGACTGTTCTTCGAACAGTGGTAGGAGAGCGTTCTAAGGGCTGTGAAGCCAGACCGGAAGGACTGGTGGAGCGCTTAGAAGTGAGAATGCCGGTATGAGTAGCGAAAGAGGGGTGAGAATCCCCTCCACCGAATGCCTAAGGTTTCCTGAGGAAGGCTCGTCCGCTCAGGGTTAGTCGGGACCTAAGCCGAGGCCGAAAGGCGTAGGCGATGGACAACAGGTTGATATTCCTGTACCACCTCCTCACCATTTGAGCAATGGGGGGACGCAGGAGGATAGGGTAAGCGCGGTATTGGATATCCGCGTCCAAGCAGTTAGGCTGGGAAATAGGCAAATCCGTTTCCCGTAAGGCTGAGCTGTGATGGCGAGCGAAATATAGTAGCGAAGTTCCTGATTCCACACTGCCAAGAAAAGCCTCTAGCGAGGTGAGAGGTGCCCGTACCGCAAACCGACACAGGTAGGCGAGGAGAGAATCCTAAGGTGATCGAGAGAACTCTCGTTAAGGAACTCGGCAAAATGACCCCGTAACTTCGGGAGAAGGGGTGCTCTGTTAGGGTGCAAGCCCGAGAGAGCCGCAGTGAATAGGCCCAGGCGACTGTTTAGCAAAAACACAGGTCTCTGCGAAGCCGTAAGGCGAAGTATAGGGGCTGACGCCTGCCCGGTGCTGGAAGGTTAAGAGGAGCGCTTAGCGTAAGCGAAGGTGCGAATTGAAGCCCCAGTAAACGGCGGCCGTAACTAT
Organism: Kitasatospora sp. NPDC059088; assembly: GCF_042738155.1. Taxonomy (NCBI): domain Bacteria; kingdom Bacillati; phylum Actinomycetota; class Actinomycetes; order Kitasatosporales; family Streptomycetaceae; genus Kitasatospora; species Kitasatospora sp. NPDC059088. Next base: position 1,689 of record NZ_JBHYGR010000293.1, read on the forward strand.
AACGGTCCTAAGGTAGCGAAATTCCTTGTCGGGTAAGTTCCGACCCGCACGAAAGGCGCAACGATCTGGGCACTGTCTCAACGAGAGACTCGGTGAAATTATAGTACCTGTGAAGATGCAGGTTACCCGCGACAGGACGGAAAGACCCCGTGGAGCTTTACTGCAGCCTGATATTGAATGTTGGTACAGATTGTACAGGATAGGTAGGAGCCTTGGAAACCGGAGCGCCAGCTTCGGTGGAGGCA
>NZ_JBHYGR010000294.1:0-1887 GCF_042738155.1 Kitasatospora sp. NPDC059088
GATAATAACGGTGAGAACAAGAATTTTAGTCATTGCTTGACGCACCCCCGATTTTTGAAATAACCATTTTCAGATCGGTTAGAATTTACAGTGTCTGTTCGTTATCCTTTGATTGTTTGAACATGAACCACGCGAGCATTACGCCCATGGCTCCGTTATTTAATAGGATTGAATAGATTTGCTCCACAAGTCACACCCCCTACACCCTTGCCGAGAATAGGAATACGACAAGGAACACAATGCCGAACCCCAGCAAGATTTGTTTTGATGTAATAGGGTCTTGCTTTACGTCATGCTCTTTTGCTGTGTCCTCATCATCGACAAGAGACATTTGATCTTCAGCTTCGGGAACTGTAGACGTTCGGGTACTCATAAACCCCATGTTTGGATATAAGTCTGCGGCATGGTAGAACATTTCACCTAGACCCATTTGTGATGGTGCGTTCATATAAATCCTCCTTCGTAGTAGTCAAATAAGAAAAGGAGGGAAAAGCCCTCCCGCGTGTATTAATGCAAGCGTGAAAGCTTTTCAGCAACGATTTTCACGCGCCCGCCTTTTTGAGTATTGAAGCGAATCCAAAACTCTGTAAGACGTTCGGTGTCAATATAGTCACGAGAGCCGCCGAGGTTTGGCAAGCCTTGGTTAGAGAAGTCAAACACATAAACCCCATCCGGTAAGACATAACCCAAGTCCGAATGATTTCGGGCTGCAAGTGCTGACGGCTTAATGCTGTAAGGGATGTCGGCTTGGTTAAATACCAATTCCAAGTTGCCCGCAAAGTCGCTGTCCTTCAGCGGGTTGCCTGACTCATCCGTAAAGTAAAACATGAGTTTACGGTAGATCGTCCCTGTCTGAAGCTTCACGATATTTTGACCGTTCCCGGTGAACTGTTCGCCTTTTTCGTTTACAAGCTTCAGGACAGAAATATCCGGCATAGCTTGTGGTACAGAAGGGACGGAGAACGTTTCAATTGTCGGCGTGATTTTCAATTGCTTCAGTGTAACGGTGTCTCCAGTAGCCAACTGATACGCGTCTTGCGCGCGTGCTGTATCAATCTGAAGGGAAACGGTTGTCTCCTCGTTTTGTAGCAAGATAAGACCGACCGGGTCACGTTGGTTTAAAGTTAATGGCAGCGCGACTTGGAATTTAATACGCGCGTCTTTACCTGACGTGCTCGCGGCTGTTTCAATGTAAGATAACGCCCGCGGACTTGATGCAGGTAATAGAACGTCTGGATTCAATCGGTTTAAGCTGTATAGGTGAAGGGCTTCGCCTGACACAACAAAAGGACGGAATCCACTGTTTAATTCCAGTGCAATATTTCTGATAATCTGGTATGGTGAAAATGGTTTAGTTGGAATTGCCGCGTTCTGCGATTTGAGAGAGACAGTCGCGTCAAATTCAACTAAAATTTGTGATAGCAGGCGTACTTTCGGTAGGTTGAATGATACCGTTTGTGCGTCCTCTGTCACTGTCTGTGTACCCATCATCTGCCATGTTTGGCGGGTAGCCTGCGAGAATAGTTGAGCCTTTGCCTGTGCTGATAGTTGCTGTTGAGTTGCCATAAATTAAAATTCCTCCTTAGACTTCTGCCGCGATTGTAGATACAACCGGGATATGATATTTTGCTGAAGCTTTCTTAATAATCCACATGAAAACCATCGTGATAAATACAGTAATGAACGTATGAACTAACCATTTAACCTTCATGCTTTTTTCCTCCTTATACTGCGTTTACTAATTGCGTCACACCGTTAACCGGATGCTTCGTGACAATAACCTTTGTTACGACAATGACCATCATTGTGAATAGCGCAATGACAATCATGTTCTTCAGCCCGACACCTGCAAATTTTCGTGTCTCCAAGTCATCACCTCCTTTAAAG
>NZ_JBHYGR010000295.1:0-1874 GCF_042738155.1 Kitasatospora sp. NPDC059088
AGGTACGATTCTTGCCGCTAAATTCACTGATTTTCCTTGACAATCCCACATTTCTGTGCTAATTAACATGTCACCCGGGAACTGTCAATAATAAAAAATCCCGCCGGATATTTTTCCAGCGGGTTGTGTCTCGGGCGTGACTCTATTGTTACAGATAGAATAGAAGTCTTCCGCGGCTCCTATTCTACTTAATTTTAACAAATGTTAGTATATATTGTAAATTATTTCACCCTTAACCGTTGACCGACATAAATCTTATTCGCATCCGGGATACGATTAACTGTGGTCAATGTCTTAACGGACACACCGAATTTCTTACCAATTTTCGTCAGGTTGTCGCCCGCCTTTACGGTGTAGAATGTACCGCCGGATGGTGCGGCTCCTGATACCTTCAGGACTTGACCAACACGAATCATATTAACATCTTTAATACCGTTCACTTTCGCCAACTCCTTCACTGACGTATTATATTTCTTTGCAATTGCTGTCAATGTGTCACCCGCCTTAACGGTATATGTCGAGCCGGACGACTTGGCAGGTTTCGCCTTCACTGCGGCTTTGTTCCCGACCTTATCGTATTTCGTCAGCCCGTGGGCTTCGATTGTGGCGATAAGCTTCTTCGCATAGTTCGGGTCTGTCGCATATCCACCCTTTTGGATGGCGGCACAAGCTTGTACATAGTTCGTTTCCCCGACAACAGCCTTATAACGGTCAAGACGGTTATAGAGGTTCACAAGGTCTATGATAGAATCGCGAACAGACTTATACGCCCGGAACCCTGCTTTGATTGTTTTATCGACCCCGTTTAAAACCTCCCACGTGCCCATATGAACGGTTCCAGCGTTCCCGATACCTTTTATACCAAACAGGTTATTTGCACGCGTAGCAAGCCCGGATTTGCCCCAATTTGACTCATGTATGGCTTGTGCTGTGATAACTGAAGGTAAAACTCGACTTACACCGTATAATTTTTGTGCTTCACTTGCAACATTCTCCATGAAACTCATTCTTTTACACTCTCCCTCATTTGTTGTCTCATTTCATTTATTTGTTCGTCTGAAGCGGATTCAATCCATAGTTTTCTATCCTTCTGAAATTGCGCCCGCCAATATCCCGGCGGCTGTACGGTTGTCGCATTATCCGGTACGGAATCAGCCGGAACAATTTCAGGATAGTCGAAGATGAAATCCGAATCATATACGAATACTTGTATCATTTCCATTGCTCCAACCCTCCTAGTAAGGCACTGCCGCGTCTAATGACCAACTGGACACGGCGGACTGATTGTTTCCTGAAAAGCCGACAAACGCCAGTTTACCGTCAGTGTTGATATAAAATTTTGTGAAGCCTGTCGTTCCGTATGCTGTTGCCATGACCGCCTTTTTGTCTGACGGTGAATATGACGCGGGCAATTGTGCAAAGTCAACGCCGAGGTCACACGCCACGTCACCTTTTAGCATGAGGATGTTTCCCCAGCGGGTATACTGCGGTGTTCTTCCTGACGCCTTTGCTCCATTCAATAACGGAAGGTTATACCATGTGAGCGCCATAAAATCATTTTGTGTAAACAGCTGTCGCCAACCCCTGAATACATTGTCAGTGTGTATAACACCAATCCATGACGTATTATCATAGGAACGTGTCAGAACCAATTTCCGCAGACCGTTTGGCGCTGGTAGAATGTCGAGATAGTACCAAGAAGCGTCACCCGGTAACGGTAGTTGATTCCATCCTGTCCCATAATAAAAACCGGGTGGTGCGGTGAATATGCTGTCAGCTGAAGCCAACCGTTTCCGCATTCCTTCAGCATCCGTTAATGCATATTTCTGTGAGAAGTTTTGAACCCCGATAACAACCTGAAGCGATAGAGACTG
>NZ_JBHYGR010000296.1:0-1865 GCF_042738155.1 Kitasatospora sp. NPDC059088
GATGGGTAGGGGAGCGTCGTGTGCCGGGTGAAGCGGCGGTGGAAACCAGTCGTGGACGGTATACGAGTGAGAATGCAGGCATGAGTAGCGATACAAGAGTGGGAAACTCTTGCGCCGATTGACCAAGGGTTCCTGGGTCAAGCTGATCTGCCCAGGGTAAGTCGGGACCTAAGGCGAGGCCGACAGGCGTAGTCGATGGACAACGGGTTGATATTCCCGTACCCGCTTTGAAGCGCCAACGCTGAACCTCTTGATGCTAAGCCCGTGAAGCCGTCCCGGAGCCTTCGGGCAAAGGGAAGTGGTGGAGCCGGTGACCCAACGGGGTAGTAGGTGAGCGATGGGGTGACGCAGGAAGGTAGTCCAGCCCGGGCGGTGGTTGTCCCGGGGTAAGGGTGTAGGACGTGAGGTAGGCAAATCCGCCTCACACATAGTCTGAGACCTGATGCCGAGCCGATTGTGGTGAAGTGGATGATCCTATGCTGTCGAGAAAAGCCTCTAGCGAGTTTCATGGCGGCCCGTACCCCAAACCGACTCAGGTGGTCAGGTAGAGAATACCGAGGCGTTCGGGTGAACTATGGTTAAGGAACTCGGCAAAATGCCCCCGTAACTTCGGGAGAAGGGGGGCCATTCCTGGTGATGAGTCTTGCACTCTGAGCTGGGGGTGGCCGCAGAGACCAGCGAGAAGCGACTGTTTACTAAAAACACAGGTCCGTGCGAAGCCGTAAGGCGATGTATACGGACTGACGCCTGCCCGGTGCTGGAACGTTAAGGGGACCGGTTAGCTTGGATTCGTCCAGGCGAAGCTGAGAACTTAAGCGCCAGTAAACGGCGGTGGTAACTATAACCATCCTAAGGTAGCGAAATTCCTTGTCGGGTAAGTTCCGACCTGCACGAATGGCGTAACGACTTCTCGACTGTCTCAACCATAGGCCCGGTGAAATTGCATTACGAGTAAAGATGCTCGTTTCGCGCAGCAGGACGGAAAGACCCCGGGACCTTTACTATAGCTTGATATTGGTGTTCGGTTCGGCTTGTGTAGGATAGGTGGGAGACTTTGAAGCAGCAACGCCAGTTGTTGTGGAGTCGACGTTGAAATACCACTCTGGTCGTGCTGGATGTCTAACCTGGGTCCGTGATCCGGATCAGGGACAGTGTCTGGTGGGTAGTTTAACTGGGGCGGTTGCCTCCTAAAGAGTAACGGAGGCGCCCAAAGGTTCCCTCAGCCTGGTTGGCAATCAGGTGTTGAGTGTAAGTGCACAAGGGAGCTTGACTGTGAGACTGACGGGTCGAGCAGGTACGAAAGTAGGGACTAGTGATCCGGCGGTGGCTTGTGGAAGCGCCGTCGCTCAACGGATAAAAGGTACCCCGGGGATAACAGGCTGATCTTCCCCAAGAGTCCATATCGACGGGATGGTTTGGCACCTCGATGTCGGCTCGTCGCATCCTGGGGCTGGAGTAGGTCCCAAGGGTTGGGCTGTTCGCCCATTAAAGCGGTACGCGAGCTGGGTTTAGAACGTCGTGAGACAGTTCGGTCCCTATCCGCTGTGCGCGTAGGAGTGTTGAGAAGGGCTGTCCCTAGTACGAGAGGACCGGGACGGACGAACCTCTGGTGTGCCAGTTGTCCTGCCAAGGGCATGGCTGGTTGGCTACGTTCGGGAGGGATAACCGCTGAAAGCATCTAAGCGGGAAGCCTGCTTCGAGATGAGCACTCCCACCTCCTTGAGAGGGTAAGGCTCCCAGTAGACGACTGGGTTGATAGGCCGGATATGGAAGCCCTGTAAGGGGTGGAGTTGACCGGTACTAATAGGCCGAGGGCTTGTCCTCAGTTGCTCGCGTCCACTGTGTTGTTCTGAAACAACGACCCC
>NZ_JBHYGR010000297.1:0-1822 GCF_042738155.1 Kitasatospora sp. NPDC059088
CTTCCCCAACACCGCGATGAACCACCCCGGCAACGGCAAGCGCACCGATGCCGAGATCACGGAGCGCGTGGGGCAGTGGCGGACTCTGCCCCCGCAGTCCGGCAGGCCGCCCACGGTCTGCGCGCTGTGCTCACGGCAGGCCGTCGGGTACTACGGGAAGAGCGACGTGCCACTCGCCGAGAGCCAGGCGTACCGCAACACCACCCCGCGAGACCACGACGGGATGGCCCTGTGCTGGCCGTGCCTGAACAGCTTCTACGCGCTGCCCTACGGGGTGCGCCTGACCGGCGGCCCGTCCATCGCCCTGCACAGCTGGGACGACGACTTCCTCCAGCACGCTGTGGCCGAGCAGGTCGACCACAACCGGATGCTCGCCGCCACCGGCGACGCCAGCAAACGGCAGACCGGCGCGCAGGAGGTCGTCGCACTTGTCGCGCTGCGCACCCACCGCCGCCCGATGGGCGCTGCCGTCGACCTCGTGGTGTTCAACAACAACAACCGCGGCCAAGAGCTGGAGACCCACTCACTGGACCAGCCGCTGGCCGAGTGGCTGCGCCGCACCCAGCGGCTGGGTGATCGGCGCGCCGGCTTCGCGGAGCTGGTTCGCGCCCACGCCAGTACGTCGACGCCCGGGCTCGTGGCCTTGGCCCGCAACGTCTTCCGCACGCCCAGCCGGATCGTGGCCGCCGGCCACGGCCGGCTCCTCAACTGCCTGACCCGCTCGGGGCGCGACCGTTCCCGGGCCGAGGCCCTGGCCGCGCTGCTCAACTCCTTCGCCACCGAGGTAATGCTGATGACCGAGAAAGACCTGGCCGAAATCGCCAGGACCGCCCGCAACGTGGCCGCGCTGCTGAACACCGCCACCACCGGCGGCCAACTGCGGAGCTTCCGCACCCTGCTGCGCGACCCGTCGAAGCTGCGCGGGTGGCTCACATCCCAGGGCGTGCAGTGGACCGTCAAGCCGCCCGTCGGAGCAGCGGGGCCGTTGGTGACCGAGCGGGGCTTCGAGCTGCTGTTCAGCCCGGTCTCGCAGAACCCGGCTTGGTTCCACCGGGACATGTTCCTGGTCGGTGTGCTGCAGGAGCTGAACTCGCTCGGCTGGAAGCCCAAGCAGCCGGAGGAGGAGAGCGAGGAGGATCTCGATCCCCGCGACCTCGAAGCGATGACGTTCGACACGGAGGATGAGCAGCAGTGACGTACCTGGTTGGCAAGATCGTTCTGGATGTTGTGGCGGGTGCCCCGAACAACGGCTTGGCGGAGGACAACAACGGCAAGGTCAAGCAGTTGCGGGTCGGGCGGAACGTCCACCCGTACGTGTCCGCGCAGGCGTTCCGCCGTTGGCTGCGCGACAGCCTGCCCGTGCAGGAGTCGCGATCGCCGGTGACCCGCAGCGGTTCTGGCGCCAAGCAGCAGGCTTACACCGCGGGCCGCCCCGATCTGCACCTGGACGACGATCTGTTCGGCTACATGGTCGCGGTGAAGAAGGAGAGCTACAGCCGGGAGACGGTGCTGGCGACCGGCACGTTCGTGTCGGTCGTCCCGCAGCGGCCCACCAGCGACTTCGGCACCATGAGCCGGGACTTCCCGCCTGGCGAGCACCCGGTGATCCACTCCCACGAGCTCTACAGCGCTGTCCTGGCCGGGGACGTACTCCTGGACCTTCCCCGTGTCGGCGTCTTCGAGACGGACGGCACGGGGCTGCGTACCGCGCTGAGCCCGGCCGCCAAGGAGGAGGCCGTCAAGGCGGGCGCCGAGAAGACGGTGCTGCGCAGCGTCGGCGCGGTGCGGCTGCCCCTGGCAGAGCGTCGGCGGCGGGTGGACA
>NZ_JBHYGR010000298.1:0-1719 GCF_042738155.1 Kitasatospora sp. NPDC059088
CGCCTCCGGGGGGTTTGGGGGGCGGCGCCGGCCCCCGGGCCCGCCCCGCGGGCCCGCTGAACCCCCGGCCCGCGGGGCGCCCCTGCCGATCTCCCCCGAAGGGGCATCGGCAGGGCCTCACGGCGTGTTTCAGGGCGCTCAGGCCTGGGCGTCGCCCTTGGCCTCGGCCTTGTCGGCCTTCTCGGCCTCGTCGGCCTTGGCGTCCGCGGCGCGCTCGGGGACCAGGCCGTCGAAGTCCTCGTCGATCTCGAGGTCGTCCTCGTCGTAGAACTCCTCGACGTCCTCTTCGTCCTCGAAGATCACACGGTCGTCGGAGACGTCGCCGCCGCGCTTCTTCGCCGGGGCCTCGGCGCGGTCGACGTCCTCGTCGGCCAGCTCCGGGTCGAGCGCGTCGGTGAACTCCACGCCGTCGATCTCGGCCAGGCGCTCCGAGGCGTTGGTCGAACCCTCGGTGTCGGCCTCGGCGGCCTTGGCGAACCAGTCACGGGCCTCGTCGCCACGGCCGGCCGCGATCAGCGCCTCGGCGTAGGCGTACCGCAGGCGCGCGGTCCACGAGTGCACGGCGCTGGAGGCCAGCTCCGGGCTCTGCAGGGTGACGACGGCCGCCTCGAACTGCTGCATGTCGCTGCGGGCACCGGCCGCGACCAGGCGCATCTCCACCTGGCCGGCCTTGTCCAGCTGCTTCACCTCGGGCTCGCCGGCCATCGCCAGCGCCCGCTCCGGACGGCCCAGACCGCGCTCGCAGTCGGCCATCACGGGCCACAGGTCGGCACGACCGGTCATCCGACGGGCGGCGCGGAACTCGGTCAGCGCCTCGGAGTAACGCTGCGTCATGTACGAGGCGAAACCGGCCGCCTCACGGACGGCGGGCACACGGGACGCCAGCCGCAGCGCGACGCGGGAGTACTGGTAGGCCTCCTCCGCGTCGCCGTCGAGCAGCCGGGCCACCATCACCAGGTTGCGCGCGACGTCGTCCGCGAGGGTCTTGGGCAGGCTCTTGAGCTCCTGGCGCACGTCCGCGTCCAGCTCGAAGCCGGTGACGTCCTCCGGGATCGGCAGGCGCTTGACCGGCTCGAAGTTGCCACGACGGTCGTCGTAGTCCCCACGGCCGCGGTCGCCGCCACGGTCGTCACGGTCGCGGTAGGACGGACGGTCGTCACGACGGAAGCCGCCGCCACCCTGGCGGTCGTCCCGACGGAAGCCGCCACGGTCGCCACCGCGGTCACGGTTGAAGCCACCACCCTGCGGACGGTCGCCACGGTCACGGTTGAAACCGCCGCGGTCGCCGCCACGGTCGCCACGGTCGCCGTAGGACGGACGGTCGTCACGACGGGGACGGTCGTCACGGTCGTCGCGACGGAACCCGCTCGGGCGGTCGTCACGGCGGAAGCCGCCACCCTGGGGGCGGTCGTCGCGGTTGAAGCCACCGCCCTGGGGACGGTCGCCACGGTCGCGGTTGAAGCCGCCACCCTGCGGACGGTCGCCACGGTCACGGTTGAAACCGCCGCGGTCGTCGCGGTCGCGGTTGAAGCCACCGCCCTGGGGACGGTCGTCGCGACGGAAGCCGCCGCGGTCGCCGCCACGGTCGTCGCGGTTGAAGCCGCCACCCTGGGGACGGTCACCGCGGTCGCGGTTGAAGCCGCCACCCTGCGGACGGTCGCCACGGTCACGGTTGAAACCGCCGCGGTCGTCGCGGTCGCGGTTGAAGCCACCGCCCTG
>NZ_JBHYGR010000299.1:0-1717 GCF_042738155.1 Kitasatospora sp. NPDC059088
GGGGAGACGGTCGCCCGCTTCGCCTTCCTTCACCCGGGACCAAACATGGAGATGGTCCGTGAGATCATGGACACCATGGCCTGAGCGGGGCCCCGTCCTCCCTATCGACCGTCCGGCCCCACCGGCCCGCCCGGTGGGGCCGTACGCGTCCCCGCCGGGCTACAGGAAGGCCCCGCTGGGCAGGTACGGCGTCGGCGGCCGCATCCCGCGCACCCCGACGAAGCCGCCGGTCTCCGGCGTCAGCCCGACCTCCAGCCCGACGTCCAGCGCCCACTCCTGCTCGGCGGTCAGGTACTCCACCCGGGCCTCGGTCCCGTCCGGCACCCGGGCCAGCGCCTCGCGCAGCAGCCGGGCCGCGATCCGCTTGCTGGTGGCCGCCAGCAGCCGCACCGTGCCGCCGTCCCGGTAGCAGTAGCCGCTGCCGGCCAGTGCGTCGGCGACCAGCAGCTCCTCGAAGTGGCCGAGCATCAGCTCGTGGTCCGGGCCGTGCGCGGACCCGCGCAGCCGCCGGTCCACCGAGTCCAGCAGGTGCAGGTGGGTGGTGTTGCCGCGGTGCACCGGGATGTCGCCGGGGTCGATCAGCCCGTCCCGGTCCACCCGCCCGGTCAGCCGCATCGCCGGGTGCAGGGTGAAGCCGGCCAGCCGGTAGCGGCGGGCCGCCGCGGGGGAGTCGGAGGCGCAGACCATCCCGCGCAGGCAGCCCCGGGCGTGCGCCAGGGCCCGTTCGAACAGCAGCCGCCCGACCCCCTGGTCCCGGGCGGACGGCCGGACGGCGAACAGCGAGGGCATCCACAGGCCCTCGCGGCGCATCGACAGCACCACCCCGACCGCCTGCCCGCCGCTCTCCGCCAGCCAGCAGCCGCCGGGGTCGGTGCGCGCCAGGTGTCTGGTCCGGGCGAGCTGCAGCGGCGTCGGTCGCGGTGGCCGGGCGGGGTCGTCGGACGGTCCGGCGAACGCGGCGAGGGACACCTCCTGGACGACCTCCGCGTCCGCTGCGGTGTCCCTGACCTGGCGAAGGATCATGCCGCCATCCTGGCGTCCGACGGGCGGCCGTGGGGCCCGTTCGCCCGGATCCGTGACGCGGGCGGTGCCCGCTCCGCCCCGGTTGTGCGAGCATGGGGAGCGTAGAGGCCCGGGTGACGCGCCCGGCCCACGGAGAACCAGCCGTCGAACAGGCCGTAGAAATCCCCCTCCGTCCGGGAAATGAATCCGGGCGGTCGGTGGTTGGCACTGGCGGCAGACCGTCGTCAAGACCGGGAGAAAGCAGATGACCGTCCAGGACGAGACCACCGTCGAGAGTGGCATCCTCCTCACCGATGCCGCCGCGGCCAAGGTCAAGGCCCTGCTGGAGCAGGAAGGCCGCGAGGACCTCGCGCTGCGCGTCGCCGTCCAGCCCGGTGGCTGCTCCGGCCTGCGTTACCAGCTGTTCTTCGACGAGCGCTCGCTCGACGGCGACGTGCTCAAGGACTTCGGTGGCGTCAAGGTCGTCACCGACCGCATGAGCGCCCCGTACCTGGGTGGCGCCACCGTCGACTTCGTCGACACCATCGAGAAGCAGGGCTTCACGATCGACAACCCGAACGCCACCGGCTCCTGCGCCTGCGGCGACTCGTTCAGCTAAGCCTGACAGCGGGTCTCGAACGCGGAAGGGGGGGCGCGGGGGGGCCCCCCGGGCGCCGGCCCCGGGGCACCGAGGCGCGGCCCCGGCGCCGGCGCG
>NZ_JBHYGR010000300.1:0-1680 GCF_042738155.1 Kitasatospora sp. NPDC059088
AGAAGCGATTCCCAAACCGAAGGTAGGGTCACGTTTTCCCAGGTGAGGTATGTGGCCGTCTGTCGGTAGGCATGCTCGTGCCGTCGTGTGGGTGCGGGACTGCTTGGGAGGTGACGGATGCCGTCGGTGCTGGGAGTGCTGGAAAGGCGCGAGCGGGTGGCGCTGGCCCGGGCGGAGGAGTTGCGGGCCGAGCTGGAACGGCTTCAAGCCGCTGTCGCTGAGGCGGAGGAAGCCGCGCGGCGCGCGGTCATCGCTCGCGAGGAGATCGTCGCGGCCCTGGCCGAAGCAGCCGAGGAAGCCGGCGCGTCCAGTGCGGCGGTGGATGCGCCGACCGTGGGGGTTGCCGTGCCTCGGGTCGAAGTCCCGCTGTGGCGCGAGGGGTTGGGGGCTGAGGTGCTTCCGCCCGAGTGCGCGCGGATCGTGGCCCTGGTCCAGGAGGACGCCGCCGGTGGCGGGCAGGGAGTGCGGGCGCGGGCGATGCGCGAGCACCTGGGCTGGCCGGCGAGTGACGCGAAGGAACAGGCCGCGCGGTTTCGGGCGAAGCGGCTGGTCGAGCGGGGCTGGTTGAGCGAGGGACGGCCGGGGCTGTTCAGGCCGCGGACCGCTTGACGCGCCGGGGCGCCGGCCGACCGGAGCGGGCCAGGCGGCGGGTGGCCGGGATGCTCGCGGCCCACCACGCCATCGCCTCGGCACTGTCGGTGCGGGTCTCGTAGTCCCGCGCGAGGCGCCGGGCCCGGATCAGGTGGGAGAAACTGCGCTCCACGACCCAGCGTCGCGGCAGCACCACGAACCCGGTGGCGTCGTCACTGCGCTTGACGACGGTCAGCGCGAGGGCCAGAACGGCGTGGGCGAAGGCGACCAGCCAGCCGGTGTAGCCGCCGTCGGCCCAGACCAGGGTGATGCGGCGGTGTTCGGCGCGCAGGCGCTCCAGCAGGTCCCGGCCGGCGTCGTTGTCCTTGACCGAGGCGGCGGTGACCAGCACGGTCAGCAGCAGACCCAGGGTGTCCACCACGATGTGCCGCTTGCGGCCGTTGACCTTCTTCCCGGCGTCGTAGCCGCGGGTGGCCGCGCCGACGGTCGCGTCAGCCTTGACCGACTGCGAGTCGATGATCGCGGCGGTTGGTTCTTCATTCTTCCCGGCCAACTCCCGCAGCGTCTTGCGCAGCCGGCCGTAGAGCTCCTTAACGAAGTCGTTGTCGCGCCAGCGGCGGAAGAACCGGTAAACGGCCCGCCATTTGGGGAAGTCGACCGGAAGGCTGGCCCAGCGCACACCCTCGGCGACCAGGTAGCGCACCGCATCGAGCAGTTGGCGGTGGCAGTAGCCCTCCGGGCGGCCCCCTCGCCCGTTCAGCCAGGCCGGGACGGGCAGCATCGGCCGCACGATCGCCCACTCCGCGTCGGTAAGGTCGGAGCCGTAGCGGCGGGTTCGGTCCGGCTGGTCGGCGGCGTTCCCGAGCCGGTGTGCGAGGCAATCGCACGACATGCCGGAAGTGGACGCGGACGCTGCGGACACGCCACAGTGGGACACCAGGGCCTCCTGGTTGTTCGTTGACTCGACATCACCGAACTGTGCAGGAGGCCCTTCTCCTATGCGCCGACCGCGCAGTGATCACCCGAACGAGCCCAATGCGTGCGGAGTTTCGAGCGGCAGCCGTGCCCCTCGGTTTGGGAAACGCTTCT
>NZ_JBHYGR010000301.1:0-1578 GCF_042738155.1 Kitasatospora sp. NPDC059088
CAGCTCATGAGCGCGTTGTAATATTCCGGCTCTAATTCTTCAGCGACCGGGCAATAGATAATTTTCGGCGTCTCGACCTCGGACACGTCTTCCAATCGGTGAACCACAGTAAAGTCCTTACCTTCCTGCAAGCCATGCCACAATTCCTGCCGTTTCTTGCGGCGCTCGTGTACTTCGCCTTTCGTATCAAGCTTTACCACATGGTCTTTCCCAGCGAGATATACCTCAGCGACAACCGATTTACCTGTACCGGTTTGACCACAGATAAAAACGTGTTCGTCATCGCCAATTGTCATTCGCATGTTTTCCACTTCCTTTCGTGCTGTAAGCTTTCACAACACGCTTCACGCCTTTACCTCTTTTCATAGCAGCCATGATGGACGGTTTCGGGATTTTGTCGTAAGGGATTTTCTCCACAACTAAAAATTCCTCGCCCTGTTCGATAATGTCCAAGTGTTCAAACCAATAACGGCTGTATTCATGCATGGGGATGTTGTAATAGAAGTCACCTTGCTTCAGCGTCACCATACCGGACATAGTCGATCATCCCCTCTAAATGGTTGAGGAATTTTAAGACATCAATATCCTCCGAAAGGGATGAGTTGATGTAAGGAGCCGCCAAATTGCTTACTAGTGGGTTCCCCAGATCGTTCAGCAGGCTTTTGATTAGTTCTTTCAGGCGCGCTTTCATTTCCTCGTTGTTCTGTTGGTTGTTTTGGTAGTTCTCGTTTTGGCAAGACATTTTTCTGTACCTCTTTCTTTTTAGGTTGTTTGGATTTCCACATAATGAATTTAGGTATAAAGATCGTAAAGCACGCAATGAGTAACGCTATATGGTCTGCATACTCACTGGCGACACCCGCCACGCCTTCAGACTTCGCCATGATGTTTGCGAGTGGCGTACATATCTGTTCGGCTTCATCGGCGGTTAATGCAAAGTCTTCCATCCCAGGTCGTGCTGCCACGATCGCGCTTGTCGTCAGTAACAGCATTTTCAGCTGGGATGAATCAACATTGCCCGCCGTCTTTTTCTTGGCTGCGCTTTTCTTTTTCGTGCCAGTACCAGGAGGGCGACCGCGTTTCTTTTTCGGCTGTTCCTCCTGGTCACTTCCCGGCACATCTACCATAACCACCCGAGGAGCGTTTTCGCTTTGCTTGGTGCTGGCTGTTCCTCTTCCTCCGGTTCCTCCACTTTTGGCGGTTCCGGTACTGGAATTTCCTGTGCTTGTCCCTGCGGCTGTTCCTTTGTTCCCATCAGGTTTTGGATGTCCTGTAGCAGATTCTTTGCCCATTTTGGCGCGTCATCCTGTTCCTCTTTTTTCGGTGTTTCTTCAGCAGACGATTTTTATTATTTTTCTTCTAGTTCTTTTGGCATAGAAAATAAATCCTCCTTTTGTCCTATTTCTGTTCGATAAATTAAATAATATAGGAACATGTGTTCGATTTCAAGACAAAAAATAAAAATAAATGAATTAATTTCATATTTAATTATTTTTAGGCAAAATAAAAAGCCGGGAAAATGAATTTCCCGACTCTTTTAAAAGTCACACGACACATGCGGACGACTTGTATTTTTAA
>NZ_JBHYGR010000302.1:0-1556 GCF_042738155.1 Kitasatospora sp. NPDC059088
CAGCAGCCTCGGCTACCGCAGTCCCGCCGAATACGAGACCGCCCTGGCGGCCTGACCACCACACCAACGGCGTCCGTCAAAGCGGAGCAAGCTCAGTCCCGGGGGAGGAACGCCTTCAACGCCAGTACGGTGTTCTGGGCGGAGGCTACTGTGTTGCACACGGTGAGCACGAACAGCCGCTGACGGCCACGCTCGAACAGCTGCGACACGACCCGGGCCCGGGCCCTGTCGCAGGCCGGAACCGCATCACGGCGCGTCGCCCGGGGCGAGCCTGGCAAACCGACCAACCGCACGGCCAGGAGCCTCTTCCGGCCGGTGGCCACCGCCTCCACCGTCGGGTGACCCGTGAGGCCGTCGACGTGGAACCACCCCGGGTAGGCGGGAAGGAACTCCGGCAACCGCAGACCCGGGGCGGACCCCGACAGGTAGGCCGCGGCCAGCGAACGGGCCAGCGAACGCGGCAGCGTGGCGGACATCAGCACGACCGGTACACCGAGCGCACCCCACCAGGCCAAGACGGTGCGTAGCAGGCTCTGCATGTAGGGGTAGTAGGCATGGCACTCGTCCACCACCAGAACCTTGCGGGTCAGACCGCCCATCCTTAGGACGTTGTGCCGGACCCGCAGCACCGCCAGCAGCACTTGGTCGATGGTGGAGACCGTCACCCCCGCCAGCGCTGGCCGGCCGCGGCCCTGGAGGAACTCCGGCGCGGGCGCGAGCACCAGCCCGTCGCCGTCGTCGTGGCTGAGCAGCGCGCCCTGCGGGCCACGTCCGGCCCGGCTGTGCGCCAACGTCACCGGCGACGACGCGGCCAGCGCCCGCCTCGCCCACCGCCAGACCCGCCGGAACGCCGAGTCGGTGGTGGCCACCGACGGCAGGGCCAGGTGAACCCCCATACGGGGCCCGCCCAGCCACCGCGCCGCCCACAGACCGCCCTCGGTCTTACCGCTCCCGGTCGGCCACATCAACACCAGCAGCCCCGCCCGGCCCGGCACCGCGCACCCGTGCAGCAGATCCAACAGCGACTTCTGCAACGTGTTCGGCTCGAACCGGAACCAGTCGAAGAACGTCATGACACCGGAGTCTCCTTCCACACCGGCAGACCCAGACCTGCGCCCTCCACCAATCGCGGACCGGCCACCACAGCCCGCTCCCAGTGCCGGACCACCTGCGACGGATCCCCCGCGCCGGTCAGGTGCTGCAACTGATCCACGACGAAGAAGCGTTGAGAGGCCAGCCAGTCAGCGAGCACTACAACCTCCCCAGCCAGCACCGCAGCCTCCACCGACAGCACCGGCGGCGGATCCGGAGCGCCCATGGTCTCCGCGACCGCGACCAGGTGGGCAAGCCGCTGCTCCTCCCACCGTCCTTCTCCCAACAGCCGCGCTGCGAGGGCTGGATAGCGCAGGAGGTTGCGGTGCGGCTGCGGGAAGATCCGTCCGTGGTGACCGCCGAGCAGCTGGGCTAGGTTCTGTCCGGCGGATCATGTGACTTCTCCATGCCGGGCTCGTTGTGCCCGGCATGGGGCGGGGTGATCTGACGAACGACGAATGGGG
>NZ_JBHYGR010000304.1:0-1508 GCF_042738155.1 Kitasatospora sp. NPDC059088
TAACTTTAATGATTCCAGAAAGCTTGTAATGGGTTCATTAAAAAAGATATGTGAGGATTTTAATATTTCGCAAGAAAAAGCAAAAATAGATTTAAAAGACCATATTTTGAAATTGGGATGGGCGCTTGACGCTGACGGAAACCCCACAAATGACCCGGGTAAATATGATGACCGGGAATCCCAAGGGAATTATTTTATGAAGGTCGATCCGTATGAACCTGAATTAAATGAATATTTACGGTTGGACTGTGTGGCATTATATGAAATTGTTACAATGCTTATTGAAATATCCGGCTTGCCGATTCATGAATTTTTAAAATGTCCTACTACCGCAAGTCTTGCAATGAAAGTATATCAAATGAATTATCCTGAAGATTATGAAAAGGCTATTTCCACGAATTACGGTTATAGCAAATGGGGCGAGTTTACAGAGGATTTTATACGCAAGGCATATTATGGTGGACGTACAGAAGTATTTCAAAGTGAATTAAATGGCGGCTTTCATTATGATGTAAATTCATTATATCCGTACGTTATGAAAGTGAACCCAATACCTATAGGGAAACCGCGTCACCATAAAGGAGACAAAGCCCGAAACGTATTTAAATATTGGTACAGCTATAGACAGGGCGGCGGTTTTTTAGAATGTGATATTCACATACCGACTACTTTACATATACCGCCTCTACCTCACAGAATGTACAAAAAATTATGTTTCCCGGTCGGTAACCTTTCAGGGATATGGACGTTTGAAGAAATTGAATTGGCGTTAGAAATGGGTGCTAAAATAAAAGAAATTCATCAATGTATTTATTTTGAAAAGACCGATTATATATTTAAAGATTTTGTCTCCTATTTTGAAGAGATTAAAAATACAAGTGATGGAGCAAAAAAGACGTTTGCAAAATTAATGCAAAATGCACTGTACGGAAAATTCGGTATGCAAAGGGTTCGGCAAACGATTTTACCTGTCACAGAAATTGAGACATGCGAAGAAAAAGGCTATCCTTATGTTGAATTATTTAACCCTGTATATGGACAAGAATTTATTGAAGCAGCCGTCCCCAGCAAAGCGCCGTATATTCAGCCGCATATAGCCGCCTACGTTACGTCATACGCGCGTATTTTATTATATAGAGGTTTAATTAAACAATTAGAAAAAGGCGATGTGGCATATTGTGATACCGATTCAATAGCATGTGAAGCTATTTTTGATGATGACATGGTTGACGATAGAGAGTACGGTAAATGGAAACTGGAAGGTATTCTTGAAGAAGGTTTATTCATTCAACCAAAAACGTATTATGAAAAATATGCTGATGAAATAAAACCAGAAGAAATAGAAAAAGAAATATCCTCTTTTTCTCGGAATGTATTTAATTATCCCGAAAAAAGCAAAGTAAAACAATATCGTTTGGTCAAAGGTTCGGAGACAATGAAATTTAAAGGCATTCCCGGCGACCTGGTCAGCCGTCACGGCCACCGGATCCGCACCGGGCGCGTACTTC
>NZ_JBHYGR010000305.1:0-1473 GCF_042738155.1 Kitasatospora sp. NPDC059088
GCGGGGGGGGGGGGGGGGGGGGGGGGGCGCCGGGGGGGGGGGGCGCCCCCCGGGCCCCCCCCCCCCCGGGCGCCCGCCGCGGCGGCCGTCCTGGCCGGCACGGCCTGAACACCGTCTCCAGCCGCCTGTGCCGTGCTGCCGGTCGTTCTTCGACCGGCCCGTACACGCGTGCCACCGGTGTCCCGCCGGTGGGCCTCGCCGAGCCGTCTCGCGCCAAGGTGCTGCCGCCGCTGCGGTGGCGAGCCCCGAGCGCTGCTATTCGGCTGCCAGTGCCAGGTAGGTGCGGTAGGCCTCGGTCACGTTGTCCAGATAGCGCTTCGCTGCGGCGCGTTCGGTCTCGTCCAGATCCGTGGACGCCGCGTGGAGGAGTTCCAGGAGCGGGGTGAGTTCGCCCATCACATGGGTGAGCCCGCTGTCCGTGACGCCCAGGATCTGGCGGCGGCGGTCGCTGGGGTGGGGGCCGCGCGTCATGTGCCCTTCGGAGACGAGCCGGTTGACGGACTGGGTCCCGGCGGCGCTGGTGACGCCGAGGCGGCGGGAGAGTTCGACCGGGCCGATCGGCTCGCCCGCACCGCTTGCCATGACCACGTGCTCGACGGCCTCGACGTTGGTGAGCGGCATGCCGAGACGCTCGGCGAGGACCGCGCGGGCGAGCTGGGTCAGGGTGAGCACGTCGCGCAGCGTCCGGGAGAGCTCGTCGCCCGCCGGCGCGCCGTGCGGGCGGGCGGTTTCGCGTTGTCCGGAATCCGAATCCGGTCCGGCTCCGAAGGACGGGTGTTGCGCCATACGGAGAAGTCTGCCACGGTAGCTATCGCTAAGTAACTTAACGACTTTGAGGGTGTGCGTTCCCGTGTCCCCTTCCCCGACCCTGCACGCCGGGCCGCAGCCCACCGACCGACCGTCCCCGGCGGGGGGCCTGCTCGCGAGGCCACGGACGACCGCGTGGCTCGTGCTGCTCCTGACCGTCATCGGCCTGGGCGCGGCGTTCGCGCTGGGCCCCGGTGACGCCACCACCACGAAGGCGACCGGCATCGGCCTGCCTGCCTCCGCCCAGTCCGCCCAGGTCGCCGAGATCCTCCGGACCTTCCCGTCCGGTGCTGCCGCCCCGGCACTCGTGGTCTACAGCAACACCGACAACAGCCCCCTCAGCGACGCCCAGCGGGCCGTCATCTCCGAACGCGCGACCGTGCTCGGCACCATGGGGACCGCCCCGGCCGCAGCCGCGCCCCGGTTCGTCGAGGACAAGGTCGCGACCGTCGCCGTCGTCCTGGCCACCGGCTGGGGCGACGACGAGAACGCCACCGCCGTCGACCGGATCCGTAGCGCCGCCGCACGGGACCTGCCCGCGTCCCTGCACGCGGAGGTCACCGGAGGGCCCGCCTTCCGCGCGGACATCGGCAAGGTCTTCGCCGGCGCGGACACCGACCTGCTGATCGCCACCGCCTCGGTGGTCGCCGTCCTGCTGCTGATCAC
>NZ_JBHYGR010000306.1:0-1408 GCF_042738155.1 Kitasatospora sp. NPDC059088
GGCACCCTCCCCCCCCTTGGCCCGCGGGGGGGCGGGCCCGGGGGGGGGGGGGGGGGCGCGGGTTCGGGCGGCCCCGGGCCCAGTCCGAGGAGGTGGCCCAGGAGGTGCTGCTGGAGGTGTGGCGCACCGCCGCCCGCTACCGGGCCGAGCGCGGCGAGGTCATGCCCTGGGTGCTGACCATCGCCCACCGGCGCGCGGTGGACCGGGTCCGGGCCGCGCAGGCCGCCGCCGACCGCGACCAGCGGGCGGCCGCCGCCGCCCACGCCCCGGTGTTCGACGAGGTCGCCGAGCAGGTCGAGGGCCGGCTGGAGCGCGAACAGGTGCGGCGCTGCATGAGGACGCTCACCGATCTGCAGCGGGAGGCGTTGACACTCGCCTACTACCGCGGCTACACCTACCCCCAGGTGGCCGAGGTCCTCGGCGCACCGCTGGGCACGATCAAGACCCGGATGCGCGACGGACTGATCCGGCTGCGCGACTGCCTGGGGGTGGGAGCATGACCGTCGCCGACCTGCACACCCTGACCGGCGCCTACGCCACCCACGCCCTGGAGCCGGCCGAGAGCGCCGAGTTCGAACGCCACCTGGCCGGCTGCCCGGCCTGCGCCCTGGAGGTCGCGGAGTTCGCCGCGACCCTGGCCAGGCTCGCCGCCGCGGACTCCGTCGTCGCGCCGGAGGCCCTCAAGGCCAGGGTGCTGGCCGCGCTGCCCACCCTCCGCCAGGAGGCCCCGCGCACCGCTCCCCCCGCCGTGGACGCCCGCCGGCCCGGGCCGCTGCGCCGCGGCCTTCCGAGGCTGGCGCTCGCCGCCTGCCTGGCCCTGGCGGTCGGCGCCGGGGGCGTCGCCGTCCAGCAGCACCGGGAGGCCGACCGGGCCCGGGCCCGCGCCACCGCGCTCCAGCAGGCGCAGGACCACGTCGCGGGCCTGCTCGCCGCGCCCGACGCCCGCACCGCCACCGGGGTGGCGGCGGGCGGGGCGGGCGTGGGGACGGTGGTGTGGTCGCCCAGCCGGGACCGGGCCGCGTTCCTGGCCTCCGGGATGCCGGCGCCGGGCGCGGGCAGCACCTACCAGCTGTGGTTCAACGACGCCGGGACGATGCGTCCGGCCGGACTGCTGCCGGGCGGCGACGGGGCACTGCTGCTGTCCGGGCCGCTGGACAAGGCCAGCGGCATCGGCGTGACGGTCGAACCGGCGGGCGGCTCGGCGCACCCGAGTTCGGCCCCGGTGATGCTGCTGTCCTTCGGCTGACCTGGCTCGCCGCGCCCACCCCGTGGTCCCGGCGCAGGCTCCGGACCGACCTCCGGACCGACCCGGAACGGGATCCGAACCGGTTCCGGGCCTGCCGCGGGGGGGGGGGGCGCCGGGGTCGAGCCGGGGAGCCCGGGGGGGGGGCCGCGGGCGCCCCCCACC
>NZ_JBHYGR010000307.1:0-1381 GCF_042738155.1 Kitasatospora sp. NPDC059088
GGCTTCTTCTTCCCCATGCTCTCCATGATGGACATCATCCTTACCGGGGCCGAAGCCCCTGATCAGGGGTGTCCGTCAAAGCGAATCAAGCCCAGTAGGTAGTCACGTGGCCTGCTGCGGCGGTCAGGAGTCGGAGTAGCTGAGGTCTCCGACCGTCCAGCTGCTGATGTCCTCGATGGCGATGCGGTACATGCCGCCGGTGTGGGGCAGTCCGAAGTCGCCCTGCAGGATCCTCGCTCGGTGGAGATGCAGATGGGTGGGCCGTGCGGGCGGCGCGTCGGCGGGCGGGGCGAAGAGAGTGGCGAAGGGCTTCAGGTGCTCCGACGACTGGAGGACCTCGGCCACCCGCTCCAACCACAGGGCCACCGGGGCGAGTCTGCCGGTGATCACGGCCCCGGGGACCACTACGGTCAGGGACATCTGGTTGCTGTGCTCGGACTCGACCATCGCCGCGATGTCGATGAGCAGCCCGTCAGGGGTCGACATGTCCCACAGAATATGACATCGCCCTCCGCGGGCCCAAGGGCCTGGGCACCGGCCATGGCGGTCATCGTCCCTGCGCCTGCTGTACGGCA
The DNA here is from genome assembly GCF_042738155.1 of Kitasatospora sp. NPDC059088. NCBI lineage: Bacteria > Bacillati > Actinomycetota > Actinomycetes > Kitasatosporales > Streptomycetaceae > Kitasatospora > Kitasatospora sp. NPDC059088. The sequence continues at coordinate 576 of NZ_JBHYGR010000307.1, forward strand.
GCTGTGAGGGCCGGGCCGTCGCCTGGATCGCGCCGGCCGGCGGTGACGAGCAGGGCCGGCACCGAGGGCGGTGACGGTGGAGCCCGCAGAGCCGAGGGCCTTCGTCATGTCCGGCGTCAGCTCGCCGCCCAGGTTGGATGATGCGCTCCTGTCGCCGTCACCTTCGGCGGAGTGCTCGCGCGCCGCTTCGGTCCGGGCTTTGAAAGGACTGGCGGGCAGGGCGCTGCGGACTGCTGCAGTGAGCGCGGTTGAGGGCGTCGAGGACGCCGGTGTCGGGGCTTCTCGCTCTCGGGCCGGCGGGCGGTCACGTGTCTGCGGTGGGCTCCTGGCGGTGTGGGGAGCGGCGGAGGTGTTCGTTGATGCGCAGGGCTTCTTCGAGTTGGTCTTCGAGGACGACGATGCGGCAGGCGGCTTCGATGGGGGTGCCCTGGTTGACCAGGTCGCGGGCCCGCATGGCGATCCGTAGCTGGTAGCGGGAGTAACGGCGGTGGCCGCCGTCGGAGCGCAGGGGGGTGATGAGGCGGTGTTCGCCGAGGGCTCGCAGGAAGCCGGGGGTGGTGCCCGTCATCTCGGCGGCGCGGCCCATGGTGTAAGCGGGGTAGTCGTCGTCGTCGAGCCTGTCGGGTGTGTCGGGGCTGGCCGTTGTAGTCACTGCACCTTTCTGGTTCTCGGGGAGAACGCGTCGAGGGGCCCCCGCGCCCTGTGGGGGCCCGGGCCCCCAAGGGGGAAAAACCCCACAACCCGCCCGGGGCCGGGCGTGAAAATACCCCGGGGCCCCGGGGGGGGGGGGGGGGGTAGAGGATTGG
>NZ_JBHYGR010000308.1:0-1332 GCF_042738155.1 Kitasatospora sp. NPDC059088
GACCATTCCTTCTTAAAAAGGCATCTGCGGGACAAAAAAATCGATTTGGAACCTTATCAGACCCTTCTCAAATAAAAAACCTTTCCTGACAAGGGACTGACCCCCGTTTTTGAGACAGGGATCAAAACACCTTTTAAACAGCCAATTGCCGATAATTTATCGGTGATTGGTTGTTTAGTTTCGTTTGAATACGAATATTGTTATAATAATGAATGTATTCTATGACAGTGCGTTCTACGATGGCGGTCGTGGTTCGATCAATGCTGTTAAGATAGAACGTTTCAGACTTTAGTGAGGAATGAAACGATTCGATGGAGGCATTATCAGCGGGTGTCCCTTTGCGGGACATGCTCATGGTAATGCCTTTTGTTTTAACAGCTTTCTGATACTCGTAAGATGTATACACAGATCCTTGGTCACTATGTAACACGCAGTTCTCAGGCAGTGTTGGCAGTTGATCAAGTGTGTGTAAGACAAAGTCTGTGTCCTGCTTATCTCCAATCGTAAAAGCAATCACTTCTCCATTATATACATCCAATATACTGGAAAGGTACAATTGTTTCTGTCCATAAGGCAAATACGTGATGTCTGTTACTAGTTTTTCAAGAGGATGATCAGACTGAAAGTTCCTATCTAATATATTGTCGACCACGGCATATGGCTGCCCATTCTTCTTGCGCTTTTTCACCTTAACCCGGCACTGCCACTGATTTTTCTGCATAATACGCTGAACCGTTTTATGGTTAATACACATTCTCTTTTTTAATATAGCTGTGATTTTTCGATATCCATATCGATACTGGTGCTCTCGGCACAACGTGCCGATTTGTTTTTCTAAATGGCGCTTGGGATGATCTTTCTTCAGATTCTTCTTCCAACGATAATAAGACGAGCGAGAGATACCTAAATGAATACAGATATCCTGCACGGTCATTGTGCTGTGCAATTCTTCTACAAGTTCGACTGACGTTTGGCTATCAACTTCCTTTCCAATTCGTTGTACTTTTTTAACACTTCATTCTGTTGTCTCAGATATCGATTCTCTGCCTGCAGTTTCTCTAATTCGGAAGAATACTCCGGACCTTTTCCATAAGTGTATTGCTTACCAACAGGCTGTTCAAATCGATGTGTATCACCAGCCTTATACCATCTGACCCATGTCTTAATCTGCGTATTATTTTTGATATTCAACTCCTGCATGATCTCTTTCATAGGTACGCCTGCCAATCTCATTTCTACAGCCTTCTGTTTCACTTCAACCGGATAACTCACTCTTGTCCCCATAGAAAAAACACCTCCAAGTCTAATTTCGGATAACAATCATCCGTATTC
>NZ_JBHYGR010000309.1:0-1261 GCF_042738155.1 Kitasatospora sp. NPDC059088
GCTACGACAAGCGGGCCTACGTCTTCCATGGCACGGTCACCGTCGCAGCGATCCGCCTCTGGCTCCGACCATGATCCGCCGGACAGAACCTAGCCTCGCCCTGAGGGAAGCGAGACGAGGAGCCGACGAACGCATTCGAGTCGCGCAAATCTCTTCACCACGCCCCGAGAAGGAGATTGCAGCATGGCCGATGAAGTCCGCTCCAGTCCGCCCGTCTACACCGAGATCGCCGAAGTGACCCCCGACAAGTGCAGCAGCTGGATGAGTAAGAGGACATGCAACCGTGTCCCCCTGAAGCGATCCAATGTGGACAAATTCAAGGAAATTCTGCGCAACGGCCAGTACCGCACCACACACCAGGGGTTCGCGCTCGACTGGCACGGCTGTCTGATCGACGGGCAGCACCGTGCCGCCGCGATCATCGAGACTGGTGCCACGGTGACCGCCCAGGTGACGTACAACCTCAACCCGGACACCTTCGCCGCGATCGATGGCGGCCGCATCCGCACCGCGGGAGACTTCGTCGCGCAGATCACCGAGATGAAGCAGGCCAACTCCAACGTATACGCAGCGGCCCTGAAGGTCCTCGCCAACCGCAGCGCGCTGCTCCACTGGACCCGGTGGACCACCGGCCGGCTAACGGCGGAAAAGCTGCAAGAGCTGGTGGTCAGGTGGCCGATCGAGGAAGCCCTGATCGTCCGCATGGTAGGGAAGGGCAAGCAGTGTCACGCCAGCGCGACCGGACTGGTCGTCGCCTACAAGATCATCACTGAGGAATGGCCGGAGCACGTGGCGAACTCGTTCTTCGACGGCATCGGTGAAGCCAGTCAAGAGCTCGTCGGCAAAGACCCCCGAGCCCTCTACACGAACACCATGATCAACGTGAACCGCGGAGTCGTCAGTCGGGACAGCGTGCAGCAGTCGGCCCAAGCCATCAAGGCCTTCAACGCCCTCGTCACAGGCGAGTCCATCGGCACCCTGAAGAAGATGAAGTTGAGTGGTGTGAAGACCGTCATGGATCGGCGAACCGGCGAGGAGATCGAGCAGGAGTACCTCGCAGACCGGTACCCAGAAGTCGTTCCGCAGACGCTCGACATCAGTGACACATGGCTCAAGGGCGGCGGCACCAACTGAGTACGGCCACCGTCGAAGGCCCGGACTTGGGTTCTAGTGTCCTGAGTCCTTGATCCGTCGTTGGTCAGTGCATGGGACGTCCTGGGCCGAGGCTGGCCGAGCTGGTGTTGTCGGATCACGAGCGGCA
>NZ_JBHYGR010000310.1:0-1246 GCF_042738155.1 Kitasatospora sp. NPDC059088
GGCGGGGGGAGTCGGAGGCGGGGGCCGGCACGGAGGGAGTGTCCGTGGTGACCACTGCTCCGTGCTGCGGCCGCGGTGAGGGCGGCCCGGACGGGAGGGTCAGGTACAGGGCCGCCGCGGCGCAGGCCGCGGTCGCGCCCAGGGCGTACCGGCGGTGCCGGCGGTTGCGGCGCCGGTCGGCGCGTCGGCGGATCTCGGCAGCGGGCAGGGCCGGTGCGGGCACCTGTGTGCCGAGCAGCCGCAGCCGGTCGCCGACGGTGTCGTGGAGGGGGTCAGACACGGAGCTTTCCTTCCTCGCTGCTCGGGGTCCGGTCGGCGAGTCCGGCCGCGAGCGCGGTCCGGCCCCGGGTGAGGCGGCTCTTGACGGCGCTGACGCTGGCGCCGGTCTCGGCCGCGACCTGCTCGACGGGGAGGTCGCACATGTGGTGCAGGACCAGGGCGCTCCGCTGTGCCTCGGGCAGGTCGCGGAGCGCGGTGACCAGCATCAAGTGGTCCTCGGTGGGCGGTTCGACGGTGGGTGGTTCCGGGCGGTGGTGGCGTCCGGCCAGGTGCAGGCCCCGGGCCAGGCGCCGCCAGCGGGAGACGGCCAGCCGCCGGGCCGTGGTCCGGATCCACGCCTCCGGGGCGTGGTCCAGGTCGAAGGTGCGCCGTCGGTCCCACGCGCGGATGAAGGCCTCCTGGACCACGTCCTGCGCTTCGGACCAGTCGCCGGTCATCGCGTAGAGCTGCCCGGTCAGGCGGGAGAAGGACGCCGCGTAGAAGGCGTCGAACTCCTGTGGCGTCATCAAGGGCCTCTCCTCCGGGGCTGTCCGTCAGTTCGCGGCGTCGGCGGCTCGCGCGGGAGCACTTCCCGGCGGCGGTGGAGCCGTGCGTCCCGGGTGGAGCCTCCCGCTCTGTACGCACGAGTGCCGCCCCCGGGTTGCACCCGCTGGCTATGGCCTGGATCACATGTGCGGGGTGCGACCTGCCGGGCGTCGGGAGGCGTACCGGGGTGCGGGCATCAACCGGACGCCCGCAGGAAAGGACACGGATTTCATGCGTATCCGCCCGATCACGCTCATCGCCGCCACCGCCGCGGTCATCGCGACCGCGGGGGGAGCGGCCACCGCCGCGACCAGCGCCTCCACCTCCACCCCCACGGCCGCGCCGTCTGCCGCGCCCACGGCCGCGGCCCAGAGCAAGCCCTCCGCTGCGCCCTCCGGCGCGGCTTCCGGCGCCGGCTCGTCCGCTGCCGGCGCGCCTGCCA
>NZ_JBHYGR010000311.1:0-1198 GCF_042738155.1 Kitasatospora sp. NPDC059088
ATTTTCATAAAACTGCTTTTACCCATGAAAAAAGAGCAAAAAAATAGCCCTTTCGTTATATCTAAAAGAGACCTCTACAATCCAAAAATCAAAAAACTGCTAAATTTCTTTTCACAAAATCCAAACACCTTAAAAAACCATTTACAGCCCTTTACAGCCTTTTGAATATCATCACGACTTTTTATTCGACTTTAAATCCAAAACCCCTCAGAAACGAATCTGAACACCCTCAGACACATCCTCACCATCTACAAACTTCCAAACACACAATATCTACTTACCTACACACCAAAACTCTCATCTCACACATTCCCCTCTTAACATTGACCTCTCTCCCTAATCACTCCCATCACATATTCACCCTATACACTTCACTATCTCACTATCTCACTACCTCCCGTTCCTCCCACATACAACCTCCCCACACACTCACATCTTTCTATCGTGCGTTCGTGGTCTTTATTCCTTGCGTAGCCTATAAGGGTCACGGGTTGAAACAAAGTAAAAAGCCGTGACCCTTATAGGCGAAGCTTGCCTAAATGTTGAACGACTCTCGGTTTTTCTGATGCTATTAGTGTTCGGGAGGAACGGGATTGGTGTTTAAAAATAAACCCTTTTTAAACCCGTAAAACAAGGCATTTTAAACACTTAAAACAGCTATAAAAAAAGACGGACTGTTTTTACAGTCCGCCTTTCTCTTTAAGCGCAAAAGCCGGCAAGCCAGAAGCACTTATTTTTATCATAGCACTAAGTTCTTTTCTTTTAACAGACAAGCAAAAAACTATAGTGTAAAAAATTTTTATACTATGGGCTTTGCCCAAACCCACCAACGGATGGCCGTTGGATTCCAGCATTCAATCCCCCCAACCCCCCGCATCTCCGGGGGGCTCCCTCGCCGGTTGGCGTCAAACAAACGGGTTTGTTTGAGTGCTGAAAGGGTCCGGGTGGCGCTGAGCGAGTCAACTCCTTAATCCTCCCTACGGTCCGGTTACCGTTGACTCACGCCAAGAGCGCACGCTGCCCATTTAGAGATAAGACAGCTCCAACGCTTTTCTTATGTATTCTTCTTCTGTGATTTCTCCATGAAACCGCCTTTCTAAAAGCTTTTCCTCTCCTTCCGTCAACACTAAACCCTCAAAGCCAAGGGTTGCTCTTACATATTTCATCCCTGTTTCAAAATCAATCTCTTGCATTACTA
>NZ_JBHYGR010000312.1:0-1177 GCF_042738155.1 Kitasatospora sp. NPDC059088
GGGGAAAGGTAAAAAACTGTCTGGAATGATGGAGTACTACACTTACTTTTTTAAAGGGATGTACGATTTTTCTGTTGGTGAGTACATAAGAGCCATTCAGTCATACAAAAAGGCTGAGAAGAAGCTTTCGAGGGTTTTGGATGAAATAGAGAAAGCTGAGTTTTATTTTAAAATGGCTGAGGTCTTTTACCATATGAAACAAACACATGTATCTATGTATTATGTGCAACAGGCATATGACATTTATAAAAAGCACGATACTTATAAAATTCATCGAATCAAGTGTCATTTTGTTATTGCCGGCAATTATGATGATTTGAGGACTCATGACAGAGCGCTTTCTCATATGAAAAAAGCTTTATTTTTGCTGGATAGTATGGAGGACCATTCTCCTTTAAAGGCAAAAGCTTTGTTGAATATGGGGAATAGTTATAACCAGATGGGAAGCCTTTTTTCGGCTGTACCTTATTATCACAAGGCTATAAAGGCAGCTAAAATAAGCGGAGCGAAGGAAATTACCCAGGCTTATTATGATTTAGCTCTGATTCATTTTAGGAACAATGAAAAGATTGAAGGACGCGGATTCTTTGGAAAAGCAATGGAGCAAGCTGAAGAATTTAACGATAGTCTGTTTCAGGATTTATTAAATGTTCTAAAGGCATTATTTATTGAGACTGGAAGCAGGCAAAAGGTCATGAATGCCCTTGAGGCATTGAGAACAGGACAAGGCTATCCATATTTTGAAGAGCTAGCTTTAATCGCTGCAGAATTTTATACTATGGATAAGCGCATGGAAGATTCTATATATTTTTACAATGAGATGGTGTGCGCTCAAAGACAAATTCAAAGGGGCGATTTCCTGTATGAAGTTTAAAGGTCTTTTTTCAGCGGTCCTTATTGTAAGCCTGTTGGTTGGAGCGGGGTATTCTTTCGTGCACCATGATGAGGTTTCAGTTGCTTCAAGGAATGCAACATGATGAAGAATAAAGAATCGAGATTTTCAACTTGAAGATATGGAAAACAGATCGTTATTGATCTGTTTTTTTTTATTTTGTCATTTTTGCTTTTTTCCATTTTGGCAAAAAAAATGTATAATGATTTTAACAGCTGACACAAAAAATAATGGTTTAAATAAGACCAATAAAAAGACCAAGAAAGTGTTGGCCCACTTTCTTGG
>NZ_JBHYGR010000313.1:0-1165 GCF_042738155.1 Kitasatospora sp. NPDC059088
CACATGGGGGGCCCGCGGGCCCCCAACCGTGCACAGGCCGGGCCCCGGGTGCACGGTTGACTCCCTCGGGGCGGCCGCGGGGGGGGGGGCCCCCCCCCACGGCGTGACGGTGGCGGGCTCGGCGGCGGAGGCCGTCGCCGACGCCCAGGTGGTGCTCACCATGCTGCCGACCGGACGCCATGTCCTGCAGGCCTACGAAGAGTTGACGCTCGCGGCGAGCGGGGCGCTGTTCGTGGACTGCTCCACCGTCGCGGTCGGCGACGCCCGGGTGGCCGCGGACCTCGCCCGTACGGTCGGGCACCGGGCCGTGGACGCGCCGGTCTCCGGCGGCGTCCCCGGAGCCGAGGCCGCGAGCCTGACCTTCATGGCCGGTGGGGACGAGGCCGAGTTCGCCGAGGCGGAACCGGTGCTCGCCGCGATGGGCCGCAAGGTGGTCCACTGCGGAGGCTCCGGTGCCGGGCAGGCCGCGAAGATCTGCAACAACATGATCCTCGGCGTCTCGATGATCGCGGTGAGCGAGGCCTTCGTCCTCGGCGAGCGCCTCGGCCTCAGCCACCGGGCGCTCTACGAGGTCGCCTCCACCGCCTCCGGCCAGTGTTGGGCGCTCACCACCAACTGCCCCGTCCCCGGGCCGGTGCCGACCAGCCCGGCCAACCGCGACTACGCCGCCGGGTTCGCGGCCGCCCTGATGGCCAAGGACCTGGGGCTGGCCGCCGACGCCGCCACCGCGACCGCAGCGCCGACCGAACTCGGCCGCCGGGCAGCCGAGTTGTTCGCCGACTTCGCCCAGGACGGGGGCGGCGGGCTGGACTTCTCCGCCATCATCACCACGCTGAGGGAGCGCGCATGACGTACGGGACGATCCTGGTCGAGCGCAAGGGCCGGGTCGGGCTGATCACTCTCGACCGGCCGAAGGCGCTGAACGCGCTGAACACCCAGTTGATGAACGAAGTCGTGGCGGCGGCAGCGGAGTTCGACCGGGACCCGGCGATCGGCTGCCTGCTGCTGACCGGCTCGGCGAAGGCTTTCGCGGCCGGTGCGGACATCAAGGAGATGCAGTCGCTCGACTTCGTCGACGCCTACCTCGGCGACTGGTTCGCCGCCTGGGACCGCTTCGCCGCCCTGCGCAAGCCCGTCGTCGCCGCCGTCGCGGGCTACGCGCTGG
>NZ_JBHYGR010000314.1:0-1133 GCF_042738155.1 Kitasatospora sp. NPDC059088
AGCAGCCTCGGCTACCGCAGTCCCGCCGAATACGAGACCGCCCTGGCGGCCTGACCACCACACCAACGGCGTCCGTCAAAGCGGAGCAAGCTCACTTCATGAAGAAATCAGCGGGCGGTGAGCGACGGGTGGCCCCCACGTGCGTGGGGAGGAGACACGCGTAATGGAACCTACGGAGGGTTGTCCCGGGTGACCCCCACGTGCGTGGGGAGGAGTCCCGAGGCGCTGGACTCCCATACTGTCGAATCGGGTGACCCCCACGTGCGTGGGGAGGAGCCGGCGGTGGAAAGTCGGCATTCCTCTACATGCGGGTGACCCCCACGTGCGTGGGGAGGAGGCGGGCGCGTTCTCGGCGGCGTGGAGCAGGATCGGGTGACCCCCACGTGCGTGGGGAGGAGTGCTCGGCGAGCAGCCGGCGGGCCAGGTCGAGCGGGTGACCCCCACGTGCGTGGGGAGGAGTCGGACAGGGCCCGTCGCGGAAGCGGCGGGCCCGGGTGACCCCCACGTGCGTGGGGAGGAGTCCCAGTCTCCGCCGGCCATCTGCGCCATGAACGGGTGACCCCCACGTGCGTGGGGAGGAGCAGGCAACCCCGAGACGGTCACACCTCATGCACGGGTGACCCCCACGTGCGTGGGGAGGAGGCGACCGCGCGGCGGAAGCCGTCGAGCAGCTCCGGGTGACCCCCACGTGCGTGGGGAGGAGTTCGTCGTCCTGGTGCTCGCCGTCGGGCCGGCCGGGTGACCCCCACGTGCGTGGGGAGGAGGCGCCTCGGCGTGATCAAGGCGCCCGACCTGAGGGTGACCCCCACGTGCGTGGGGAGGAGGACCCCTGCGGCGAGGAGTGGAAGACGGACTCCGGGTGACCCCCACGTGCGTGGGGAGGAGCTCACCGAGCTGCTCCGAGCCCTGAGCGACGCCGGGTGACCCCCACGTGCGTGGGGAGGAGGGCCTCATCTCGATCATCACCGTCCACGGCGGCGGGTGACCCCCACGTGCGTGGGGAGGAGCCATGCTCCCCACCCTCACCCCGTGCGGCCTCCGGGTGACCCCCACGTGCGTGGGGAGGAGGCTTTCCGACCTGCAGCGCAGCACGGCCTTTGCTGTTTCTTGACCATGTTGGATGGTCGGTGCGG
>NZ_JBHYGR010000315.1:0-1081 GCF_042738155.1 Kitasatospora sp. NPDC059088
TTGGTCCAGACGTAGGGCCGGGGGTCGGTGTTCCAGTCGGCGACCCAGGCGCGGATGTCGCGTTCGAGGGCCTGGACGGAGCGGTGGACGCCGCGGCGGAGCTTCTTGTTGGTGAGTTCGGCGAACCACCGCTCGACCAGGTTCAGCCAGGACGAGCCGGTCGGCGTGAAGTGCAGGTGGAAGCGTGGGTGTGCCAGCAGCCACTTCTTGACGGTCTCGGTCTTGTGAGTCGCGTAGTTGTCGCAGATCAGGTGTACGTCCAGGCCGGCCGGGACCTCCCGGTCCAGCTTGGCCAGGAACTTCTTGAACTCGGCGGTGCGGTGACGCCGGTGGAGGGAGCCGATCACCTTGCCGGTGGTCGCGTCCAGGGCGGCGAACAGTGTTGTGGTGCCCGCGCGCAGGTAGTCGTGGCTGGCCCGCTCGGGGACGCCGGGCATCATCGGCAGCACCGGCTGCGAGCGGTCCAGCGCCTGAATCTGGGACTTCTCGTCCACGCAGAGCACCAACGCCCGCTCAGGCGGGTCGAGGTAGAGCCCGACGACGTCGTGGACCTTGTCGACGAAGAACGGGTCGGTGGACAGCTTGAACGACTCGGCCCGGTGCGGCTGGAGACCGAACGCCCGCCAGACCCGCGAGACCGTGGACTGGGACAGGCCCACCCGCTCGGCCATCGAGCGGGTCGACCAGTGCGTGGCGTTCTTCGGTTTCGTCTCCAGAGTCACCCGGACCAGCTCGGCGACCTGCTCGTCGGTGACCGTCCGGACCCGGCCTGGGCGGGGTGCGTCGCCGAGGCCGTCCAGACGGTCCTTGAGGAAACGGCCCCGCCACTTGGAGACCGTCTCCGTGGTCACCCCGGTTGAGGCGGCCACCGAACTGGCCGAGCGGGCAAGCCCGTCAGGCTCGACCTCGGCACACGCAAGAACGATCCGGGCTCTCAACGCCAGGGCCTGCGGGGTGGACTGGCCCCGCACCCACGCGCCGAGCACCTGCCGCTCGTGATCCGACAACACCAGCTCGGCCAGCCTCGGCCCAGGACGTCCCATGCACTGACCAACGACGGATCAAGGACTCAGGACACTAG